>CALXSH010000009.1 GCA_944391065.1 uncultured Kiritimatiellota bacterium
GACTTTGGCTGGTTGGTGGCTTCCAATTTCCAACTTTGGGTTGTAAATGAAGGAGAACAGGTGACTAGGGTGTCGTATTCGGCCTTCTCTTGGATGCGCCTGTCTACTCATTGAAACAGGGCGACACCGTGATTACCATGTCCTTCGATTGCCTTGGTCGCCGCGTGGACTATCAAGAGACACGAGACGGTCAGGTCGCCACGCACTTCCGCTTTGTCTACGACAACTTCCTTTGCGTCCAACGATTGGACGCTGCCAACGGCAACGCCGTCCGCTCCGAGTTTGTCTGGGACCCCACGGAACCCATCGCCACGCGCCCGCTCGTCATGCGCGCCAAGAACTGGGGCCTCAATCTCTTTTACACCCACGACGGCAACAAGAACGTCTCCGAGGTCTTCTACCACGCCCCACAGAACGGCATCGCCGCGCACTATGACTACGCACCCTTCGGCACCGTCACCCGTACCTTCAACGCCACCGAAGTGCTCGACCTCGCGCAGTCGGGGACCACCGCCACGCTTTTGGCGCGCCGTTGGGAGAGCGCCTTGCTGGTGAATGTGGACAACGCCACCTTGCAGCGGTTGCTCAACCATCCCACCGCGTGGGAGGTGCTCCAGAAGGTCGAGGGGTTCCGCAATCTCAACAAGGACGATGTGTCCATTTTGGTGAATCGCACGGAGGCCATCAAGGAGACCAAGCGCGAGGGCAAGCAGACGGGCGAACGCGGGAAGCGGAAGCTCTCCGAGGAGGAGAAGGAATACAAGAGCAAACGCAAGCAAATCCAAGAGAAGCTCATCAAGTTCGCCACGCGCATCCCGATTTTTATGTATCTGACCGACGACCGCGAACACTCGCTGAAAGAGGTTATCGCGCAGGTGGAGACGGCGCTCTTCGAGCGCGTCACGGGGCTTACCCTCAGCGATTTCGGGCTGCTGATCTCCCTGGGCGTCTTCAATGACCGCGTGATGAATGCCGCGGTGCTGAATTTCAAGCGGTACGAAGACGCCAGCCTCTCCTATGCCGGCATTGACCGCCACGCAGCCGACCGCACGGTCGGCGCATGGGATACTGCCCTGCCCAGGGTATAACCAGGCCCGTCGCGTTTCCCGATGCGGCGGGAAAGGCGGACGGGGGGGCGGAAGTTTGCTATACTCCCGGTCACACTTTTACGACAGCATAACGGAGAGTATCATGGCTGATCTGATTGTCGCACTGGACGTTCCCACCCGCAACGACGTCATTGCTACGCTGAACACACTCGGCGATTCCGTGGATTTCTACAAAATCGGCCTGGAGCTTTTTACGGCGGAGGGACCGGATATCGTCAAAATCGTGAAGGATGCCGGCAAGCGGGTCTTTCTTGATCTGAAGCTGCACGACATCCCGCGCACGGTCGAGCGCGCGGTGGCTTCTGGGGCCCGTCTGGGGGTGGATCTGATGACGATTCACAGCACCGGGGGCAAGGCCATGATCCGCGCCGCGGCGGAGTCGGCGGCGGCGTTTGGGGCGGCGGCGCCGAAAATCCTGGCGGTGACGGCCCTGACCTCGCTCGACCAGAGCGACCTGACGGATCTGGGAATTTCCCGCGAGATGCCCGCGCACGTCGAGGCCATGGGGCTTCTGGCCGTGACCCAGGGGGCCGACGGCATTGTCTGCTCGCCGAAGGAGGTGGCGAACATGAAGCGTGTGCTGACGGCCGCCGCCGGCGGACGTCAGGTCGTGCTGGTGACGCCCGGCGTGCGTCCGGCCGGCGCCGACGTGGGCGATCAGAAGCGGGTGGCGACGCCTTCGGGTGCCGTGCGCGACGGGTCGACCCATCTGGTCGTCGGCCGGCCGATCCTGGCGGCGGCCGATCCGGTCGCCGCGGCCCGTGCCATCCGTGCCGAGATGGATGCCGCTGCCGTCTGATTTTTCAGTATCCCGCCGCATTGCGGCATCAAGCGCGGCCGTCCGTCAGGGCGGCCGCACCCATAAGGAGCAACGATATGGACAAGAAGGCCGCCCCGAAGAGTTCGCTTGACGCGCTGGTTTCGCTGTGCAAGCGCCGTGGGTTTATTTTTCAGAGTTCGGAGGTCTACGGCGGGTTTGCCGGTTTTTGGGACTACGGCCCGCTGGGCTGCGAACTGAAGCGCAACATCAAGGAGAGCTGGTGGAAGGCTACCGTCCGCAACCGTGAGGACGTCGAGGGTCTGGACGCCTCGATCATCATGCATCCGGCGGTCTGGAAAGCTTCCGGGCATCTGGACACCTTCTCCGACCCGATGAGCATGTGCAAGGGCAACTGCCGCAAGCTGATGCGCGCCGACCAGATCTGGGACATTTTCGACGAAAGCCCGATCGCGGAGGCGCTGCGCGGGATGCTCGGCGATGCCGGACGCATCGCGACCTGGTGCAAGGGCAAAGGCAAAGGCGTCGCCCCCGGCCTCTACACGGTGCAGCATCCCGAGCATCTGGAGACCATTTTCGAGCAGCTCAAGAGCGTGACCGATCTGCACGCACTCTATGTGCTGCTGGCGACGCCGGCGGGCGAACCGGAGGCTCTGCCGTGCCCGAACTGCGGCGGCGTCATGACCGAACCGCGGCCGTTCAACCTGATGTTCAAGACGGTCGTCGGCCCGATTGACGATCCCTCCAATGTGGCGTATCTGCGCCCCGAGACGGCGCAGGCCATCTTTGCCGAATTCCCCAACGTGCTGACATCCAGCCGCCAGATGCCGCCCTTCGGCATCGGTCAGATCGGTAAGAGCTTCCGCAACGAGGTCACCCCGCGCAACTACATTTTCCGCTCCCGCGAGTTTGAGCAGATGGAGCTCGAGTTCTTCATCAAGCCCGACGAGGCCATCGAACTCCTCTGCGGCCATGTCGCCAAACTGACGCCCGAGACCGACCTCTCCGAGCCGCAGCCGGACTGGGGGTGGGAGTGCTGGCACAAGTACTGGGTCGAGCAGCGCAAGCAGTGGCTGATTGCCAACGGCCTGCCGAAGGATTCCTTCGTCGAATACTGGCAGAAGCCCGACGAACTGGCCCACTACGCCCGCGCCTGTGTCGACATTGAGTACCGTTTCCCCTTCGGCACGCAGGAGCTCGAGGGCATTGCGGCCCGTTCCGATTTCGACCTCAGTCGCCACCAGGAGCACTCCGGCAAGAGCATGGAGGTCTTCGACGAACCCCTGAAGCTTGCGGTTCGCAGGCTCTCAGACGAGGAGAAGGCGGCCTTCCGCGCGAAGACCGTGGCCGAGTGGACGGCGCGCGGCAAGGAAGCCACGACGGCGGAGACCTTTGTCGACCGGCTCTTTGAGGGCAAGTACATTCCGCACGTCATTGAGCCCTCCTCGGGTGTCGACCGCATGGCGCTGGCCATGCTCTGCAATGCCTATGAGGAGCAGACCATCACCGACGAAAAGGGCAAGGAGGATGTCCGCACGGTGCTTCACCTTGCGCCTTCGATTGCGCCTGTGAAGGTCGCTGTCTTCCCGCTCGTGAAGAACAAGCCCGAACTCTACGCCAAGGCCCGCGAGATTTACCGCAGCATCCGCACGCTGTGCAACTGCTACTGGGATGAGTCCGGTGCCATCGGCCGCCGCTACCGCCGTCAGGACGAGATCGGTACGCCCTGGTGCGTGACGGTCGACTTCGACACCATCGAGAAGGACGGTACGGTGACCCTCCGTGACCGCGACACGATGACCCAGGAACGCGTGACCCTTGAGGACCTCCGCCGCCGCATCATGGAGGAGGTGCTCTGATGTGCCGCGGATTTCTTCGCGGCGCCGTCTGCGTCGCTGCGCTTCTGCTGCTCCTCTGCGTGCTGCCCCTGACCATGCTCCGTGCCGCGGGCAAGGGACCCGATATTGCGGTCACGGAACTTCCCGGGCTCTGGTCCTCCGGCACCCCGCCGACGGTCTGGGCGCAGGATGAGCTCTACGTTCTCGAATTCTGGGCGACCTGGTGCGCGCCCTGCCGCGCCGCCATGCCGCACATGGAGGAGCTCTGGCAGCGCCTTCAGTCCAAGGGCGTCCACGTCATCGGCATTAATGTCTGGGAGAAGCGTTCGCCTCAGGAGATCACGGACTTTCTCGCCAAGCAGAAGATCCCGCCGACCTATCCGATCGCGCTGGCGCGCAGCAATGCGCTGACCTCCAAGCTCAACATTAACGGCATCCCGAACACGGTAGTCCTCCGCAACGGCTCCGTCCTCTGGCAGGGCCATCCTGCTGAGCTCACCGAATCCATGCTTCTGGCCATGCGCGAGGGCAAAGATCCGAACGCGGTGAAAAAGGAGGCGCCGAAGGCCGAGCCCGAGGATCCCTTTGCCGTCCTGATTGCCAAGGAACAGGAGGCCGACAAGGCCGCCCTCGCCGGTGACTGGGCGGAGGCCGTCCGCCTGGAGACAGAGGCCATCCTGGCCCATCCGCTTCAGAAGCGCCTGACCAAGCCCTATATTCCTGAGACGACGCCCGAGCGCCGTTCGCTCCGTATCGCGGACGATGCCGGCCTTCCCGCCATCGAAGGCGATGCGGCCGCGCCCTATGCCGCGCTGCTGGGCCGTCCGTTGCCCAAGGCTGACGGCGCGCTGACGGTCGTTTCCCTCTGGCGCTTCCCGTGGTGGGTCGCCACCATCAATCACGAGACGGCCATGTTCCTGCCCGGTGCGGAAGAGGATGCCTTCTTCGGGGCGCCCTTCCGGCTCTACACCGTGACGGATGCCGCGCGCGAACGGCAGGCCATCCGCCTCCTCCAGCAGGTTCCCTTTGACTTGCCCAAGCTCACTTACGTGCCCAATCCGGACAAGGACCTCTTCGGCTTCACCGACCGCTGCAACTATCCCTTCGTCGCTATCTTCGTCGGCGAGGAGCTGGTCTGGCGAGGCGCGCTGGAATTGGCTCCGCGTGTCTTTGCCGGTCCGCTGAAGTCTGCCGATGAGTACCGCGCGGCCATTGAGAAGGACCGTGCCGAAGGCGAGGCGGAGTTTGCGCGCTTCAAGGCGCTCCGCGAAGCCGAAGGCGCTGAGTGCGAACGTCTCCTGAAGGAGCTCCGGGAGGACCTGCCGATGGGCGGCTACGCGTCGCCTTTCATGCAGTATCTCTTCGCTGTGCCCTTCGAAAAGCGTGACACGGATGCCGGTCTGCAGCTGCTGCGGCGTCTCGAGACCGCTTACGCCGACAACCGCTCCGCGCTGGTGATGCTGCTCAAGGTCTGCCAGTCCTGGCCCGAGCTGGACGATGTCTCCGGAGCGGAACGCAGCCGCGTCGCCGAACGCCTGGCCGAACTCTGCGCCCGCGCCTCGACGCCCGGCCGCACCGAGGCCTGGTACGTCTACGCCGCCGACGTCGCCAACGCATCGGGGGACCGTGAACGCGAGACGGCCATGGTCCGTAAGGCACTGGAGGCTTCGCCCGCCGCTGTCCGCCTGATGGACTTCCGCGCGAAACGCCGCTCGCTGCCGTCGCGCTGAACGCGTCGCCTACATAAATACTCAGGGGGCATCCGCTCGGATGCCCCCTGCTGTTTTTAGCGAGATGGGGCGGGGAAATCAGGGGAGGAGCTTGGCTTTGAGCTTCGTCTGGAGGGTACGGTTGACCTGATCGCAGACGAAGAGGGCGCCCGCGCAGTCCTCAAAGGCCGTCATCGGGTCGGGAACGACCGCGGTACGCAGACCGATCTGCATGGCGGTACGGACGCTCGCGCCGCAGGAGACGAGCGCGACGGTGTGGCGGACGGGCGAGGTAAGCTCGACCATGGCGGCCTGCCACGAGGCTTCGCTGACGCCAACGGAGACGGGCGAGAAGTCGGGCACGACGGCGATCTCCCTGGCGATGTCCTCAAAGAGCTCCAAGGCCGTATCGCGCCGCAGGTGGGTGACGATGCCAAGGCGGATGCCCGCATTGGCCAGAGGCCGGAGAAGCTGGCGGATTTGGGGTTTGGCGGCCATGGCGTTCTGCTGGAGCAGGGCCGTGTAGGTCGCGGCCAGACGGCGCTCGACATGGGCAGCATCGACGTTTTCCGGGAGAATCTTCCGCAGCGTGGGGCCGAGGGGACGGCCGTAGAAGCTGCGGACGAAGCGGTTGGGATCGTTGTCGCGGATGCCGTATTTGCCGAGTCGGTCGGCCAACACCTCGGCGGCCAGGGCGAAGCCCCCGAGAAAAATCGTGTCAAGTTCTACAATCAACGCAGGCATAGTCAGGCCTCCTTTTTGAATCGCATGGAAAGGGTTTTTGAGACACCCTTCTCAGGCATCGTCACGCCGTAGACGATGTCCGAACCGGCAATGGTGTGCTGGTTGTGGGTGATGATGAGAAACTGGGAGTGGACGAGGAAGTCCTTCAGCGCGCTGACAAAGCGGCCGATGTTGGAATCGTCCAGGGCCGCGTCGAGTTCGTCCAGCAGGCAGAAGGGCGCAGGCTTGATCAGGAAGATGGCGAAGAGCAGCGAGACGGCGGTCATGGTGCGTTCGCCGCCGGAGAGCAGGCTGATGGTCTGCGGCTTCTTGCCCGGCGGGCGGGCGATAATGTCGATGCCGCACTCGAGCGGGTCCTCCGCATTCTCCAGGAGGACAAGCTTGGCCTCGCCGCCATGAAAGAGGCGGGTGAACATTGTCTCAAAGTTCGCGTTGGCCTTCTCAAAGGTCTCGCGGAACATCTTGCCAGAGGTCTCATTGATGTCGCGGATGAGCTCAAGAAGTTCGTCGCGCGAAGCGATCAGGTCGGCCTCCTGAGTCTTGGTAAATTCGTAGCGCTCCTCGATGGCTTTGTATTCGTCGATGGCCAGGAAGTTGACGGGGCCGATGCGGTCGAGGTCGGCACGGAGAGTGGCGATCGTGCTCTCGAGAACGGAGTCGGCCGGTTCCGTCCCGCCCTCCGGGAGCTCCGGAAGATTCCACGTGTCGGGAGCGGTCGGGTCAACCATGTACTCGGTGGCGAGGCGTTCGGTCAGCGTCGTATGGCGGAGACGGTCCTCGGCCAAGGCGACCTCGGCGCGGTTCTTGGCCTCCTGCGCCTCCAAATGAAGACGGTGGGATTCGGCGACCTTGGCCTCAAGGCGTTCACGCTCGGCGTTGAGGGCCAGACGGTCTGCGCGGGCGGCCTCGAGCTGTTTGCGGAATTCGAGAGTCTCGGCCTCCATACCGTCAAGTGAGCCGGTAATCTTCAGGTTCTCGTCTTCAAGGCGCTCGATATTGGAGAGGCAGGAACGGATGGAATCCTCGCGGCCGATAATGGTCGTACGGAGCTCGTTCAGACGGGCTTCGCAGTCGCGGAGGCGGGCCAAGGCATGTTCGCGCTTCTGGGTGAACCCCACCATGCGGTAGCGGGCTTCGCTGAGTCGGGAGGAGGCTTCATCCATGGCGCGCTCGAGTTCGCCAAGGCGGACGGAGAGGTCGGCACTGACAGCGGCGTGACGTTCGCGTTCGGCGGCCATGCCGTCGAGGGCGGTACGGGCCTGTTCGCGCGCCTCATCTTCGCGTCGGGTCTCGGCAATGATCTCCTCGAGCTTCGCGGAGACCTCGGCGTGACGTTTGCCGGCCGCCTCGGCGTCGCGCGCAGCGGCGGCATAGGCGCCGTCGGCCAGGGCGGCTTCGCGTTGAGCCTTCTCCAGGGCGCGCTGGGTGTCGCGCTGCTTCAGGGCAATGGCCTCCAGCCGAGAGGCCAGCTGACGGCTGGTCTCCTCTTCGCGTTTGGATTCGCTGTCGACCTCGGCAATTTCGCTGTCGATACGGGCGCAGGCGATGCGGCGGGCCAGCGGATTGGCATCGCCGGCCGCGGCGACGCGCGCACCGTCGCCGGAGGGACAAAGGAGTTCGCCCGCGTCGGTAACGCAGGACGTATCAGGGTAGGGGAGCTCAGGGAGCTCGGAAACGGGGGTATAGGGAGAGAGGAGACGTGCCACGAGACCTTCGAAGCCCGGTTTGGCCCGGATGCCAAACGGAAGGGGTTCGGAGGACGGGGGCGTGCCGCCGGCGGCCAGGAGGCGCAGCGTCGTGTCGGGGGCGCGTTCGGGAAGGCAGCCAAGGACGGTTCGGACGGCCTCTGGGCCGCGGAGAACGAGCGCTTCCGACCAAGGCCCCAGCGCGGCCTCGGCGGCCTTGGCGCGCTCGAGCGGGATCTCGATGACGTCGGCAAGGGGCCCCAGAACATCTTCGGCGGTGAGGCCAAACTCCTCGGGGGCGGTCATTAGGCGGCGGATGAGGGCGGCGCGGTCGTCATCGGGCTGGGCGGAGAGCATCTCCTTGCGCGCATTGAGCGCAGCGAGCTTCCGGCCAAGCGTCTCCTGACGGGACTTGGCCCCGCAGAGGTCGTCGGCAACGAAGGAACGGTCCTCGTCGAGGAGAATCAGGGCTTCGCGGGCTTCTTCGGCGGCCAGGCGGTGAGCCTCCGCATCGCCTTCGGCCCGGTCGCGGACAGCAGCGCGTTCGTCTCGGAGGCGGAGGGCTTCGTCGCATTCGGCCTGGAGGCGGCCGCGCATCAGGATGCGTTCTTCGCGGCCGGCGTCGGCCTTGGCCAGAATCTGCTGGCTGTAAGCCTGGCGGCGGTCGCATTCGGCAAGGCCGTCATGGGCGGCCTGGAGTTTGGCGCGGGCTTCTTCAACCTCGGCGCGGCGGTCGTCGTAGACCTCCTGAGCGGCGTCCAGGATGTCACGGATGGCTTCCTCTTCGTCGGCGAAGGCGTCGAGGTCGGGACGTTCCGCGTCCTCGGATTCGAGCTTTTCAATCTGCTCGCGGGCGGCGGCAATTTCGCGTTCGAGGCCGACGGACCAATTGCGGTATTCATCGATGCGGGAAAGATTTGTTCTGATACGGTCCTGGGCGTGTGTATGGCGCGCGGCGCTGGCCGTCATGGCCTCGGTCAGCCTGGCGATGGTGTCCTCGCCTTCGGTGATACGGGCGTTGACGGCGGCAATGGCGGCCGCGTCGGCCGCGTCGGACTGGCCGATGGCTTCGATGCGGGCGACGGCTTCGGCCAAGCGGACGCCGGAGTCGGCGATAACGGTCTCCAAGGCAGCCAGACGGCGGCGGGAAAGGGTGAGGTCGGCCGTGCGGAGCTCGCTCCTAAGGTGCCTGGCCTGCTCGGCCTTCTCGGCCTGATTGCGCAGAAGCGTGCTCTGACGGCGGAGTTCGCGCAGGATGTCGGCCAGGCGGGTGAGATTTTCCTCTGTCTGCTGGATCTTGCGGAGGGCCTCTTTGCGGTCGGCCTTGAACTTGGTGACGCCGGCGGCCTCCTCGAAGACGGCGCGGCGGTCTTCGGGACGGGAGGAGAGGATGGCGTCGATCTGGCCCTGCGCCATGACGGAGTAGGAGGTGGTGCCGACACCGGTGCCCATGAAGAGGCGCTGGATGTCCTTGAGGCGGCAGGGGGTCTTGTTGAGGAAGTATTGGTTTTCGCCGGAACGGTAGGCGCGGCGCGTGACGGTGACCTCGTTGTAGTCGGTGCCGAGGGCGGATTCGCAGTCGGCGAAGAGCAGGGAGACTTCGGTCATGCCCAGCGGTTTGCGGGTGTCGGTGCCGTTAAAGATGAGGTCCTGCATCTTGCCGCAGCGCAGGGCACTCGGGCGCTGTTCGCCCAGCACCCAGCGGATGGCGTCGGAAACGTTGCTCTTGCCGCAGCCGTTGGGACCGACAATTGCGATCATGCCCGGTTCGAACGTCAGACGGGTCTTGTCGGCGAAACTTTTAAAGCCCAGAATCTCGAGTGCCTTGAGGTACATGAAGATTATTCTAGCAAACTCCGGGCGGAGTTCATGCAGAGGAGGGCCTGGGTTTGGTAGACTGTTTATTGTCATGGAAGCACAGAAACCCACCCGAACCATCGCCATCGTCGGCCGGCCCAACGTCGGGAAGTCGGCGCTTTTCAACCGTATCGCCAACCGCCGCATTGCCATCGTTCACGACCAAAGCGGCGTGACGCGCGACCGCATCGTCCGCGAGGTCTCCTGGCACGGGGAGTCGTTCCGTCTGGTCGACACCGGCGGCATCCGGCTCTTCGACGGGACCAAGGAGAAGGACGTTATCGAGATGGCGGTCCGCGATCAGGTCGACGTGGCTATGGCCGACGCGGCCGCGGTCATTCTGGTCGTCGATGTGTTGGCGGGGATGACTCCCGACGACGCGGAGGTCGCCCGTTTGGTGCACAAGAGCGGCCGACCGTGTTATCTGGCCATAAACAAGTGCGACTTGCCGCGCCACGAGAAGGGCGAGGACGACTTTGCCTCGCTGGCCTTCCCGGCGTACAAGATTTCCGCGCAGCACAACCGCGGCATCGACGAGCTCATGGAGGCCGTCGTCCGCGAACTGCCGCCCAAGACCGAGGCCGAGCTCAAGGAGGAGCGGAAGCCGTTGCGTGTGGCCATCGTCGGGCGCCCGAACGCGGGCAAGAGCTCCTTTATCAACCGGCTGCTGCGCAGCGACCGCGTCATCGTCTCCAACGTGGCCGGCACGACGCGTGACTGCGTCGACGTGCCCTTCTCCATCGGCAATCGCAATTACACGCTGGTCGATACGGCCGGCATGCGCCACGTGCACAAGATCGACACCTCCGTGGAGCGCTTCTCCCTCTTTCGCAGCGAGGAGGCCGTGCGCGAGTGCGACGTGGCAGTCCTTGTGATGGACGCCGAGATCGGTCCGACGACGCAGGACAAGTACATCGCCTCGATGATTCAGCGCGAGAACAAGGGCTGCCTGATTCTGGTCAACAAGTGGGACATCGCCCGCGCGAAGGGGTTCACCGAGACGGCGGCCATCGCGCATATGCGTGATATGTTGCCCTTCCTCCGTCACGTGCCCGTGCTCTTCATCAGCGCCAAGGAGGGCTACAACGTCCGCAACACGGTCGAGTCCATTGACCGCGTGGCCGAGCATCAGCGCCGTATCCTGCCGACGGGCGTGCTCAACCGTACGCTGAACAATGCCTTCGCGCGCGCCCAGATGCCCAGCAAGATGGGCCGTCAGCTCCGTTTCCACTACGCCACGCAGACAGGTTCGAATCCGATGATTCTGCGTCTCTTTGTCAATGACGCCCGCATCGCGACCAAGCCCTTCCAGGATTACGTCATCCGTATCCTGCGCGAGGCCTTCGATCTCGAAGGCGCGCCGATTGTGCTGCAGTTCCGCTCGCGCGTCAAGGCCGAGGACAAGGATAAGCGGCCCGCCGACGAGGCCGAAGGCGGTGAAGGGAAGGAGACCGGAGAGACGAAGCCGCTTCGTCGCCGTCCGCTCGCCGCGGTCCCGCATCGCCGCGACGGCAAGGGCAGAGGTCCGGCCCGCAACAATCTGACGCCCCGCACCAAGCGCCCGCGCAGGAAGTGACTCCCGCCATGGGGACGGCATCGGTGCCGATCAGCGAATATGTCTCCGCTTCCGCGGGAAGCGGCAAGACTTACGGGCTGTCGCGCCGTTTCGCTGACCTCATCGCTGCGGGAGCGCCGCCGGAATCGGTCTGCGCCCTGACCTTTACCCGTGCGGCGGCACGCGAAATCTTCTCGGCCGTCATGGAACGGGTGCTGGAGTCGGATTCGGAGGAGGTCCTGAAGCGGATGACGGAGGCGCTGCCGCGCCTCTCGGTCTATACAATCGACGCTTTCTCGGTGCTTCTGGCGCGTCTCTTCGCCTATGAACTCGGTGTCAGCCCCAACCTCACGCTTTATGACGACGCTTCGCGGCCCGACGGCGACAACGCCGGACGGGCCATTGTCGGGCGAGCCATGCGGACGGCTCCCGGGCAGGCGCCTGCGGAGGTGCTGAAGCAGCTCGACATCGACAGGGCGGGGGAAGACCATGTCGGCAATCTCGCCCGCGAGCTCTGGGCCGTCCTGCGTAAATACCAAGGTCTGACCCGCGACACCTCGCCCGGGGATTGGGGCAATGTTGCCGCGTTTGGGCTCCGTCCGCTGGATGATGAAGAGCGTAGCCGCATCCTTGACCTTCTGGCTGCCTCCGATTTCTCGATGTGCACGGAGGCCATGCGGCGGAAACTCCTCGATGCCATCGCCAAATATCCAGGTCCACAGGTGCCCATTCGCCGGTTTGCCAGGAGCGTCAGCGACGCGTGGTTCGGCGAGAATCAGTTTGGCGCGCTCCGCAATGGCTCCATTTCGACCCGATCCAGAACCATCGACCTCGGCGAGGGGACAAAGCGGCTTGCATGCCTTTTGTGGGAGGATCTCCGCGCCCGCGATCTGGCCGAGGCCGCCGACCATACGGCCAAGCTCCGGAGGGCCCTGAACCGCCTCAGCGAGGCGCGCGAGGCCTTCTCGGAAACTTCGGGCGCCGTGACCTTTGAAGAGCTGACGGAACGCCTCGGACGGATGCTGGGGAAGACCCTCTCCTTCACGGACCCGAAGCTGCTGGATGTCTGCTACCGCCTGAATACGAAAATCCGTCATTTGATGATTGACGAATTTCAGGATACTTCGACGGCCCAGTGGCGGGTGCTCTCCAATTTCGCAGCTGAACTTGCCTCGGGTGAGGATTCGACTTTCTATTACGTCGGTGACGTCAAGCAGTCCATTTACGGTTGGCGAGGCGGCGACGTGACGCTCTTCGGCGATACCACGCGGTTGCCGCCCATTCCGCCGGGGCGGCCGCTGAACGAGTCCCGCCGTTCGGCTCCGGCCATCATCGATCTGATCAACGCCTCCATGCGCTTCCCGAAAGCCGCACTTTCCGGCGTGCCGGAGTGGATGGAGATCGCCCTGACGGCCTGGCGCGGAACTTGGTGCCCCCATACTGCCTACAATAAAGAACGTCGCGGCTACGCCGCCGTCCTGACCCTTGAGGGGAAGACAAAGGCGGAGTGGTTCGACTGCCTGGTGGCCTATCTGGTCGGCCGTATCCGCGAACTGCGGCAGTCGGGACGCAGGCTCACCATCGCCATCCTCGGTTTTCAGAACAGCCTCTTTGTGCCCGACACGACTTTCGGCGATGACCAGGGTGGGGATGGGCTGTTGGACAGACTTCGCAAGGCGGGCATCGCCTGCGCCATCGACGGCAAGTGTCCCATCGCCGATACGACGTTGGGACGGTGGATGGTGACCTGGCTGCGGTGGCTAGACGAACCGAACGCAAGTTTCAGCAAGGCGTTACTGTGTCAGACCGCGCCGGCTGAGGCCTTCACCCCGGAGGCCGCTGCCAAGTGGAACCGTATGCTCTTTGAGTCGGGCGCTCCAATCTGTCTCGAACGTCTCATCGTCGACGGGGTCCTGTGCGGATTCACCGAATACGATTTGGAGGCACTGGAGTGGATCCGCAACGGTTTGGAAGCCGGCGAGCGGGCCGGGGAACGAAATCCCGGTGTCCTCGCTTCCCGCCTGGAAGGGATGAAAATGCCCTGTTCCGCGGACGACAACGTCGTCTCGCTGATGACGGTTCACCGTTCGAAGGGCCTGACCTTTGATGTCGTTTTCTCTGTCTTTTCGGGCGATATCCTGAATCTCCGGCAGGACGACGCACTGGAAACCGGTGAGGGGTGGGTAATCGGACAGCCGACCCTACCCATCACGCGTAGTGTGCCGAAACTCAGGGCAGCCCGTGAGAGCCGTTTTCTCAGCCGGGCCCGGGACACGCTCTGCTGCCTCTATGTCGGCATCACGCGCGCCCGCCACGAACAGGTCGTCCTTGTGCCTGCCAAGGAGGCCACCCAATCGGGCACACGGGCCGGTCTCTTCTGCCTGCCGCTCACGGCGGGAAGGGCAGCTTTTCGCGAGGAGCCGCTTTCGCTGAAGATTCCGGGTGGCCTTATCGGTTATCAACCGGCCAAAGTCATCGCCGAATATGGCGGCAAGGACTGGTCTGCGACGATGCCCGCCGAAAAGGGTAGGGGTGGCGCCGGAGCGAAGCCAACCGGCACCTGGCACTGCGACGGTAATACGACCTCATCTGAGACGGAGCTCCCCAGTGAATCCGCCAAGGCCTGCACCGTCTTCGATATGCTGACAGGGGGGCATGGCGGTGCCAAGCGCCGCGGTATCTCTTATCACGATCGCCTCGCCGGCGTCGGCTGGACGGACCATTCACCGGTCTTCAGAGAGGTTTTTATTCAGCCCGAAGAACCCTGTACGCTCTGGCGCGAACGGCCCTTCGTCGTCTCCTACACCGACCCCAAGGGGTATGCGAAGCGCATCGCGGGCCAGTTTGACCGCGTCCATATATTCAACGATTATGCCGTGATTTACGACTTTAAAACAGGCGCATCTTCGGAGGTGACGCCGGCATACCGGAGGCAAATGGAGGACTACCGGTATGCTCTAACGGTGCTGACGGGATTGCCGCCGGAAGTCATCCGGACGGTCCTGCTTTTTACGCGTTCCGAGACGGCCGTCGAGGTGACGCAGGAGGCTTTGGTATGACGGAGCTCATTCCCACACCGGAAGAAGTCGGTCTCCGTGCGGACGCGTGGATTGCCTCCGGATTCCCGAAGGTCCGCAAGGCCGACATCCGAAAGTTCCTGGACGCGGGTATGCTGACCTTGGCACCGTCAGGCCGAAAGGTCTCCAAGGGTGACAAAATCATTGACGGCGGCATCTATTGGCTCAAACAGCTCCCTCAGACAGAGGAGCTTAGAGCAAACGAAGCGGTGACTTACACGGTGCTTGCCGAGGATAACGGGATTCTTGCCGTCAGTAAACCGGCCGGCACGGACTGCCTGCCCAATGAGGCCTCCGAAACCGACACTTTGGCCAACGGGCTCTTGGCACGATGGCCTCAGCTCGCGGGGGTAGGGAACAGCCCTCTCACCTGCGGCGTCCTCCACCGCATCGATCGCGAGACCTCGGGGCTGGTCCTGGTGGCTCTGACGCAGGAGCTCTATGGGGCTATCCGCGGGCAATTTTCCGAACATACCGTCGTCAAGCGCTACCTTGCCTTGGTCCAGGGCAGTCTTATGCAACCCGGAAGGCTTGTCAACGAATTGGCCCACAATCCCCGCTACCCGGGTCACATGATTGATGCCACGAAGTGGAACAACATTCGACGGCCTATGCACGCCGAGACGGACTACGAGCCGATCCGCCGTTACCGTCTGGAGGGACGGACCTTCACATTGGTTGACGTCACCATCCGCACCGGTGTAACTCATCAGATTCGGGCACAGTTCTCCTTCGCCGGTATGCCGCTCCTAGGTGACAGCCGCTACGGGGGACTTCAGCTTCCGGACTTTCCTAGGCACTTTCTCCATTCTGCCTCCGCCGAGCTCCTTCATCCAATCACAGGAGCGTCCGTCCGCTACGAAGCCCCGTTGACTGATGACCTGACCGTCATGCTGAACAGAATGACACCCGTACGTGCCTGACATGTGGTGGGATTCCCAATCGTGGCGCGCATCGGTTACACGTGGGTCGCATAACGGCGATTCTGATTTGAGTATAGGTCATAACACATTGTCTGGGCGTATGTTATTTGTGAGCTTCAAGCTCCTGTTCAGATCATCCGACATGTAATCTCCGTTTAGCACTGTGAGCAAGGACAACTTCAATGTTGGCATCAGGAGGAAACAGAAGTCGTTTTTTGGTGGAATGCTGACGGGAACGGGCGGTTTTAGGTCTGTGATTATGTGCTTTCCAGACCTCACCATTAACGGAAATCTAACATTTTGGGGTGTTCAGAAGAGACCTTATTTTGTTATAATTGAGCGCGGTTTTTACGTCATGGGTTTATAAACCCGTCAAAGAAACGAGGTCAGCATGCTGCAGCAAGGTTTAGTACTTCTGGTTGCCGGTATGGCTATCGCCATCGGCTTCCTCTTCCTTCTCTCGATCGTTACGACGCTCTTGAAGCTTCTCGCCAAGTACGTCAATTTCTTCCCCGAACCGGTCGCGAAGAAGGCGCCTGCCGCGTCGGTCTCCGACGAAGAAGCGATTGCCGTGGCGATTGCCGTGGCTTCCGGCCGCTGATTTCCCCTACCCTTAATCCAATTCCCACAGAAAGTCAGGTCAGACAATGAGTAAGAAGATCAAGTTCATGTGCACGGCGTTCCGTGACGGTTTCCAGTCTGTGTACGGGGCCCGCGTCCTCTCCAAGGATTTCATGCCAGCCGTGAAGGCTGCTTATGATGCCGGCATCCGTTGGTTCGAGGCCGGTGGCGGCGCGCGCTTCCAGAGCTGCTACTTCTACTGCCGTGAAGACGCTTTCGACGTCATGGATCTGTTCCGTAAGACCTGCCCGGAAGCCGATTTGCAGACGCTTTCCCGCGGCGTGAACGTCGTCGGTCTGGACAGCCAGCCCTCCGACATCATCAAGCTCCATGCCGACATGTTCAAGAAGCACGGCATGACCTCCATCCGCAACTTCGATGCGCTCAACGACGTTAACAACCTCAAGTGGTCCGGTCAGTGCATCCACGACGCCGGTCTCAAGCACGAAGTTGTCGTTACGATGATGGGCCTGCCTCCGGGCGTTGACAACAAGGGCGCCCACACGCCAGAGTTCTATGCCGAACGTATTCGTCAGATCCTCAAGGCCGACATTCCCTTCGACCGTGTTTGCTTCAAGGACGCTTCCGGCACGTCGGCTCCCCGCACGGTTTATGAAACCATCCGTCAGGCCCGCAAGCTCCTCCCGGCCAAGACCCACATCCAGTTCCACTCTCACGAGACGGCCGGCAACGGTCTGACCTGCTACCTCGCCGCGCTCGAAGGCGGTGCCGATGGCGTTGATCTCTCCATGAGCCCCGTCTCCGGCGGCACCTGCCAGCCCGACATTATCACGATGTGGCACGCCCTCCGCGGTTCTGAATTCGATCTCGACATCGACATCGACAAGATCCGCGCGGCCGAGGATGTCTTCAAGGAAGCGATGAAGGATTACTTCCTCCCGCCGGAAGCCCTCTCCGCCAACCCTGTCATTGTCTGGTCCCCGATGCCCGGCGGCGCTCTGACGGCCAACACCCAGATGCTCCGCGACAACGGCCTGATGGACAAGTACGATCAGATGATTGACGAAATGTACGACTCCGTCCGTTGCGGCGGTTTCGGTACCTCCGTGACGCCCGTATCACAGTTCTACTTCCAGCAGGCCTTTAACAACGTCATGTTCGGCAAGTGGAAGAAGATCGCTCCCGGTTACGGTAAGATGGTTCTCGGCTACTTCGGCAAGACCCCTGTCGCCCCCGACCCCGAGGTCGTCAAGATTGCCTCCGAGCAGCTCGGCCTTGAGCCCACGACCAAGACGGTGCTTGAGATCAATGATGCCGACGCCAAGAAGGGTCGCAAGGCCGCCGAGAAGATGCTCACCGATGCCGGATTGCCCGTCACCGAAGAGAACATCTTCATTGCCGCCTCCTGCCTTGAAAAAGGCATCGCCTACCTCAAGGATCCGGCCAACGCCCCGCTCGGCATCCGTCTGAGCGAGAAGCCGAAGGCCGCCGCCAAGGGCGGTGCCTGCACCGTCACGATTAACGGCAAGGCCTACGGCATCGAGCTCAAGGACGGCAAGGCTGTCGTCAATGGCAAGACCTACGACTACACGGTCGCCGACGGGATCTCCGCTGTTCCCGCTGCCGGAGCTTCCACCGGTGAGGTCATCTCCGCCCCCGTTCCCGGTCTCATCCTCCGCATCACGGCTCCGGCCGGCACCGCGGTCAAGGCCGGCGACGAGATTCTCGTCATGGAAGCTATGAAGATGGAAATGCCCATCAAGGCTCCTCACGACGGTACCGTTGCCTCCATCGCCGTCAGCAACGGTGACAAGGTCAATGCCGGCGACGCTCTGGCCACGATGTAAGATCGCCCAAGGAGACAGCACATGTACATGAAACATCTGGTAATGGCCCTGGTGCTCCTCCTCGGTTTCGGTTGCTTTGCCGAAACCCAGGCGGTGTCCGCCGCGGCTGCTGCCGTTGCCCAGACCGCGACGGCTGTGGCTGAGAAGACCTCCGCCGAGGCAGCGCCCACGGCGGGAAACAAGTTTACCGACATCACCTCCATGGTCCAGCTCGTCAAACTGCGCCGTCAGCTCCTCCAGCAGAACGACGCTGCCGTCGAGGACAAATCCAACAACTCCAACTACCGTCTTCATGGTTCCTACATCCATGTGACCAACGGCCATATGACTACTGATGCCGACCTCGGCAAGGATGGCGTCACTAAGGAAGACTACGATCAGTACAACTACGTGGTCGAAAACGGCGTCCGCAAGATCCGTTACCCTGACCTCGTCGGCAAGCAGATTGACCTCCCGGACGTGACCGGCGTCATCCACTCTCACCAGGTTGGAAACTGGCAGCTTACCGCCAGCCGCATCGCAAGCATGTGGGATTCCACCGGTATCCGCGGCTTCTTCGCCAAGGAAGCGCCCGCACCAGCGGGTATCGCCGAGGGGCTTCCTTCCCATCACGCGAAGACGGCCCTGCCCTTCGGCATCAGCCAGTTGCTGATGATTGTTGTCTGTCTGGTCCTGCTCTATCTCGCGGTGGTCAAGGAATTCGAGCCCCTTCTCCTCCTCCCGATCGGTTTTGGCGGTCTCTTGGCCAACATCCCGTTCGCCGGCGTGACGGCGGCTCCGGTTCTGGACTCTCTGGGCAACATGGTTGAACCCGGCGGCTTCCTCTACTACACCTTCGAAATGGGCATCAACTCCGGCCTCTTCCCGATCCTCATCTTTATGGGTGTCGGCGCGATGACTGACTTCGGTCCCTTGATTGCCAACCCCCGCACGGCGCTCCTTGGCGCTGCCGCTCAGCTCGGCATTTTCACCGCACTGCTCGGAGCTCTGGCCCTGACGCTCTGCTTTGACAGCATCAACTTCTTCATTACTGATGCGGCCTCCATCGGCATCATTGGCGGCGCCGACGGCCCGACTGCCATCTGGCTGACGACCAAACTTTCGCCCGATCTGCTCGGTGCTATTGCGGTCGCGGCCTACTCCTACATGGCCCTCGTACCCGTGATCCAGCCGCCGATCATGAAGCTCTGCACCACGAAGAAGGAACGTCTGATCCGCATGAAGCAGCTTCGCCCCGTCTCCAAGATGGAGAAGGTGTTCTTCCCGGTCGCCGTGCTCCTGCTCTGCGCAGCGCTGCTTCCCTCCGCCGCGCCGCTGATTGGCTCGCTCATGCTCGGCAACCTCGCCAAGGAATGCGGCGTCGTTGACCGCCTCTCCGACACGATGGCCAACAGCCTCTGTAACATCGTCACGATTCTGCTCGGTCTCTCCGTCGGTTCTAAGCTCGCCGCCGAGAAGTTCCTTAACTTCGAAACCTTGGGCATCTTGGTCCTCGGCGTCATTGCCTTCGCGGTCGGTACCGCCGGCGGCGTCTGGATGGCTAAACTGATGAATCTTTTCTCCAAGGAAAAAATCAATCCGTTGATCGGTTCCGCCGGCGTCTCCGCCGTACCGATGGCCGCCCGCGTCTCCAACAAGGTCGGTCTCGAAGAGGATCCCTCTAACTTCCTCCTCATGCACGCTATGGGCCCGAACGTCTCCGGCGTTATCGGCTCTGCCGTCGTGGCCGGTGTGCTTTACTTCTGCTGCCGCTGAGCGGACACGGAAATCCGAAAAAGGGCCGCACAGCTGTGCGGCCCTTTTTGTTCACCTTTGACGCAGGTCTCTCCGTCCTCCCCCGCATGCTCCTTTTCACCAATCCACCGAATTCGAGAGCGGCAAACGACGTTATTTTTGCGCCCGGTTTCCGCCTCGGTCAGATTCTGCTATACTTTACACAGATGCTGACGTTTCCAAGGAGGTTATGATGAGGTACTGGCTTCCGGCCATGTTTTCCCTGCAGTTGCTTTTCCTGTGCGGTTGCGGAGATTCCGTCTCCGATACTGAGTCGCGCGAACGTACCGACGCGCTCTTTACTGAGGCGGTCGCGGCTGCCGACCGCGGCGACGTGGCTGCGGCTCGTGCGCTCTACGAGGAAATCCTCACCCGCGACCCCACCAACGGCACGGTCCATCTCTCCTTGGCCATGCTGCTTCAGGACAGCAGCAAGGATTATATCGGCGCCATCTACCACTATCAGCGCTATCTTGCTCTGCAGCCGATCTCTGAGAAGCGCGATCTCGTGATCTCCCGTCGCGATGCTTCCAAGACGTTGCTCACCTCGGAGCTCGCCGCTTCCGTTGTCGAACGGACCCAGCAGTCTCTCACTTTGGAGCGTGATTCCCTCTCCGCCTCGCTCTCTGAGGCCAAACGGACCGAAGCAACGCTTCGCTCAAAGCTCACCGTACAGGAAGAGGAACTCAATGCCCTCCGTCAGGAAAACAAGGAACTCAGCCGTTTGGTCGAAGCCCTCCGGACGGCCGATTCGAAGACGTCCTCGCCCGCTCTTGCAGAGAATACTGACACGCGCCGCAAGGCCCTCTTGGCTGCCCGTGAGGAGGCACTGAAGGAGAAGAGTTCCGCCGAAGACGCGGCGCTCGCTTCTTCCGATTCCATCGCGGCTATCCGCGCCCAGGCCGAGCAGATGCTGAACGCCCCCGACGGCGGTCAGGCGGCGATCAATGCCGCCACGCGTGAGGCTGCCGAAGGGCAGACCGATGCCGTCCCCTACCTCACCGTCCCCACGCCGGGGAAGAAATACCTAGTCCGTCCCGGCGACACCCTCTCTAAACTCTCCCGCGAGGCCTATGGCACTCCCGGGCAGTGGCGCCGCATCCGTGACGCCAATCGTTCCTCCACCAATCCCGACGGCCGTCTGCGCGCCGGTGAGGTGATTCTCATTCCCTGATCGAAACCTCTCTGCCGTATGTCATTGCGCCACCGAGATAAGCCCGTCACCTTTCGTTTGGATACGGGAGATGTCGTGGAGCGCGAAAGTCTCTTTCGTCGCCTCTTCGGACGACGCCGTCGTGCACTCTTTTCGCGATATATCACGGCCGGCGGCACGCGTGAGACGCGTCGTGACAGCGTTGCCGATCTTCGCGAACGCTCCTATGGCCGTCTTCTCTATGCCCTGTCGGCACTCGCCGTTATCTGGCTTCTCTTTCACTTACTATGACCGTCGTTATACCCGAGACCCCCGCATTTGTCGTTGATACGGAGAAGATTCGCCGTAACGCCGCAATTCTGAACGACGTCGCCAATCGCGCCGGCGTAACCCTCCTGCTTGCGCTCAAAGCCTTCTCAATGCCAGCGGCCTTCCCCTACATGAAGGCCGCCGGAACCTGTGCGAGCAGTGTTCATGAAGCCCGCTTGGCCGTCGAACATTTTCCCGGCGAGCGGCACGTTTTTGCCGCGGCCTTCTCGGAAAGCGACATGAAGACCCTGCTGGATCTTGGCATCAACCATATCACCTTCAATTCCTTCGCACAGCTCCGCCAGTGGCGGCGTGTCGCGGCCGACCATCCGAACGGAGCCTCGGTCGAGGTCGGTCTGCGGATTAATCCGCAGCACTCCGAAGGTCAGGTCCCGATTTATGACCCCTGTGCACCGCATTCCCGCCTCGGCATCTGCCGGGACGCCTTCAAGGGGGAATCTCTCGAGGGGATTAGCGGTTTCCACTGCCACAACCTGTGCGAGCAGAATGCCGACGCGTTCATCCGTACCCTTGCCGCCATCGAGAACCGTTTTGGCGATCTGCTACCGCAAATCACTTGGTTTAATCTCGGCGGCGGACACCACATCACGCGGGACGATTATGACCGGGAAGCCTTTATTGATGCCATCCGAGGGTTCCGGACCCGCTACCCATGGCTAAAACTCTACATCGAGCCCGGGGAGGCCCATGTCCTCAATGCCGGAACATTTGTTACGACCGTCCTTGATGTCGTGGACAACTGCGGGCCCATTGCCATCGTTGACGGTTCTGCGGCCTGTCATACGCCTGACGTCATTGAAATGCCCTATCGCCCCCGTGCTTATCTGACGGCCACCTGGGATGGATCCGCCGAACCGCCGGCTGACGCCGACCGAGGGGCGGAACCCGGCTCAAAAGCCTGCACCATACGCATCGGAGGACCGAGCTGTTTGGCCGGGGATATTTTTGGTGACTACGCCTTTGACCGTCTTCCGACGACGGGAGACCGCATTTACTTTGAAGACATGGCGCTGTACACTATGGTCAAGACGAACACATTCAACGGTATCCGCTTGCCCAATCTCTATCTGAAGACGGCTCCGTCGGCGTTTGAACTTGTCCGTTCGTTCAGCTACGATGATTTCATCTCACGTCTCTGAAACAAACCGAGGAAAATTATGAAACACTGGCTAATTGCACTTCTTACAACGATTACCTTCTCAGGTGTCCTTTTTGCCCAAGGCAACGTTTCTACCGTCAAAGGCAACATCACCGGCGAGAAGCATCTTTACGGTGCCACTCTCTCCCCGGATGAGCTTGACGGCCGCATTGTTATCGTCTGGGACGGCCGCAACGTTGTGAACCAGATGCTCAACGATATCCGCAATTACGAGGAGAATACCAACAGCAACAACTGGAAACCGCGTGTTACAGAGTACTCCTCGTATCGCGAATGTGAGCGGCAGGTCGAGGATTTTAAACGTTCTGTCAGAAATGCTCAGACTGACGGACGGGTTTTGGTTGTTGTTGCCGTACCGGTGCCGGACAACTCCCGGGAACGTAAACGTTATAACCGTGCCATCCGTCAGCTTCAGATTCCTTTTTCCGTCTACAATTTTGAGTCTGGGACTATTGCCTACGATTCCCGGGGCAATCAAGCTGTCCAAGGGGGTACCATTTCCGACGTTTCGCGCAATGCCAAGCTTCTCGACATCCTCGAGGAAACTCCGCCTTACATCAAAGGACGCATCTTCCACTATCTCACGCCGGAGCACGAAGTACTCGGCAAAAGCATGATCGAAGGCCGAAACATTGAGAAGGGCTACGAACAACTCAAGAAGGAGGCCGAAGCCGGCGATGACAGTGCCAAAACCAAAGAAGCCGTTATGATGGTCGCGACCATTGAAGCCTATCTGTCCAAGCGCAGCTCCGAAATTGAAACCGCGCTCCAGTCCGCCCCCTCTCTGGCGCTTGAGCGCATCGCGATGTTCAACCGCACGGCGCCTACCCATGCCAAGAAGTACGCCAGGGCCTTTAATGCTCTCCGCCGCAACAATGACGTCAAGAAACTCGCTCAGGTGCGCAACTTCCTTGACGAAATTGCAAAAGGCAAGTATGGCCCCGCTGATACTGTCCGCTACTCTCAGATGCGGCTCCGGTCGCTCAATCCGCTCCTCAACAGCAAAAACGCCTCCGTTGTCGCCGAGGCCAATGCGCTCAAAGCCATTTTGGAGGGCTACTGCGAAGAATAAGCCAGTGCCGATTTGAAAACAAAAAATAGGAGCCTTCGAGAGAGGCTCCTATTTTTGTGTGCCGCAAAGTCATCCCCCATCGGGCGGGTTTTCAAGGGTTCCGTCGGAAATGCCGCATACCGGATGGTCTCAACACAGCTATCTGAAAGAACCCCTCTCGAGAAGAATCCTTTGAAGGGAGAGCCGTCCGAAATTCGACCAAGCGAAGCTCTGCCGATGAAGCGTCGAGTGGAATGTCAGGGTGCTCCGGTATCCGGGGCGCTGAGAGCGGCATCAATCTCCGCAATCTCATCGTCCGTCAGATCGTTGACGGGAGAAAGCGGCACGACCCCTTTCTTCATCAATTCGATATTGGTCCTGCGCCGGATATAGTCCTCATCCTCGGGCGCAAGCCCTCCCGCGGCAAGTTCGGCGTCTAAGGCTTCCTGCGCCTGCTTCTTCTCGGCCTGCTGCCGTTCCACTTCCTTTTGGCGGTGCTCCGTAAGTCGCCTTAAATATTCCTGCGGCGACTCGCCGGCCGCCACGGCCTGATGCAACTCGGAAACCCCGGCCTGAACCAGAGCCTCCGTTTCGGTCTCGGGTATGCGTTCATCCCGGTCGGGGTCGAATTTTCTGGTAAACATTTCGGCGTCCCCTATAGGAATCGGCAGAGGCGGAGCCTCGACGTCAGGAGGCAGACTGAGCTGCATGGCGATAAGTTGTTCAGCCAAAGAATTCGGCGGAGGGCGTCTGCTCTGCTCCTCGGCCGCGAGCTGAGCGGCCTCGGCTTCACGGGCTTCGAGAAGGGCCGGCGTGATGGTTTCGACAAGTCCGAGTCCGAGCTGAAGCGTAAACATCGTTCCGTCGCGCTCAAAAGTGGCAATCTCGCGATCGTAATCGGAGAAAATCAACTTGAGGCCATTGCTAGAGTCGGAGTCAAAAAGCACGAGGTAAGACGGCTGGCTGCCGTCATTGTCAATCAGCCCGACCGCCGTCCGGCCGTCCGGCATCACAGTCATGGCACACAGCTGGATTTTGGAAGACTCCTCGAGGACTTTTTGCGGATCCTGTACGGGCGTGTCGTCAAGGGCGGGCGGATCCGGCGCCATCGCCCCGAAGGGGGCAGCATCGATGATCGGCTGATAATAATGCTTCGGCCGTCCTGCCGCAATGAGCGGCAGGGCGGCCAAGATAGAAACGATCGGCAGGAGCTCCCGCATCAGTCTCCGATAAAAGCCGATCGGATAGCCACGGCGTTCGGGGCGTTCAGCACGGCATTGCGGCGTTCTTCGGAGCGCAGGATCGTGAGGACGGCCGTAATGAAGGTCATGTACGGAGAGTTGGCGGTGTCCGGCGTCAGCGTGAGGATGATGATGCGGCAGGCCTTCCCGTCATCGTCGTCGGAGAAATCAATCGGCGTCTCGGCGATACCAATGGCACAGATCAGGCTGTCAACGGTCTCGGTGCGCGCATGCGGGCAGGCCACGCCGAATCCGACGCCGGTCGGCATGAGGGCCTCACGACGTATGACTTCGTCCTCGGCTTTGGTAATATCCCTGACATAGCCGCCTTCGCGTAGCCGCAGCAACAGCTCATGAATGGCGCTGTTGCGATCGGTTGCATTCAGTCGGTGGATGATGTTGCGCTCACGAATGAAGCGGGAGAGAACCGAGACTTTCGAAGAATTGGCCCGGGCATCGGCGATGCCGACGTGTGTATTTCCGCTGATGGGCTTCCGAAGGGCTTCGAGAATGCCTTCGAAATCGACAATCGACTCGGCCATGACCAGACGGACAAACGCCAATGCTTCTTCGCGGGCTGAAACGGAGATATCGCAGTCCCCGCAGGCAATGCTGAGAATGAAATCCGTGCGGCGGGCCTGGTAGAGCCCCTTGGCGGGATCGATCTGATGGATGAAGAACCCTTCCTTGGCGAGGTTCTGACGTATCTTGGACATCACCATGTTGGTCACGTCATGATTCGGAAAGTGGTAGGTCACGGTCGGCGTATCATCGCTGGACTCACGTTTTCGGAATTTTGCACGCATACCGTTCCACGGCAGGGCGAAAGCACCGATGAGAAGCGGCGGCGAAACCAAAGTGGTAATCAGCGTCATCATGACGGCGACCCCGAAGACCTCAGTGGCGACCTCCTCGGGCAGAAGGCCGGAACTGCTCGCAATGCCGGCAATAATCAGCGCGACCTCACCGCGGGGAACCATACCCAGACCGACGCGGGCGGCACCGACTAGGTTGAAACCAAAGAGAAGCGTCGGCAGACCGCAGCCGACAATCTTGGCGAGGATGGCCACGCCGGTGTAAACCCCGCCAAGCAACAGCACCTCGGGCCTCACCAACTGCGTGACATCGACCATCATGCCCATCACAGCAAAGAAAATCGGCACGAAGAACTGGTAAACGCCGTGGAGCTTCTCCTGAATCATCAGGCTGATTTCCGTGCGGGAGAAGGAGAGCCCGGTGACGTAGGCTCCGATGATCATGGCCAGACTGGCCTGTTCAAAGAGGCCTCCGACGATCAGCGCGAGACCAAGGGTCAGAATGGCGACTTCGCCGTGGGTGCCGCAGGGCTTTAGCGCGCGGGCCACCCACTTGGAGACAAGGATACCCACGACCGTCGCACCGAGCCAGATACCAAGGCTTCTAGCCGCAATGATGCCGATATCCCCCCACGCGACGGACCCGCCGCTCTGCGTGGCGGCAATCATGCCCATGCCGATGGCGAGCATGATAATGCCGAGTACGTCATCGATGACCGCTCCGGCAAGCGTCGTGACACCCTCCTGTGAGTCGAGCTTTTTGCGTTCGGAAAGGATGCGGGCCGTGATGCTGACCGAGGTGGCCGTACTCATGACGCCGAGGAAGATACAGGCCGGCGAATCCCACGGCATACCGAGAAAGACCGTCCCCACCCAGGCCCCGGTCACAAAGGAAACGATGACGCCTCCGATTCCGACCATCGAACCGACCGCCGAATACCGCATGAACATCCGAAGATCGGTCTCCGCTCCGACCAGGAAGAGCAGGACGATCGAGGCCACCGTGCAGAGCCCGTAAAGCTCCGTGGAAACGCCGACACTTGATCCCGCGACCTGCTGAAATATCCACCAGTCAAAAGCCTTTCCAAGCGCGAAGGGGCCAATGACGACGCCCGCGCAGAGTTCGCCCAAAACGCTGGGCAGACGCAGTTTGCTGAAGAGCAGATTGCCCATGCGGGCGGCGAAGAGGATGATACCTATCTGGATGGCCAGTTCCATCATCTTGTGCGTCAGAGAAGGCGCTTCGGAGGCACCTTCACTAGCGAAAACCATCGCGGAACCGAAGGCCGCTGCCAGGAGAAGGAGTGTCTTTTTCATAATGGTTCAGTATTATACCAAAGGCCTGTTTGAAAACCGTAAAGGAATTTACTTTTTTGCGCTCCGGATTGACTCCGTGAAGGCCCGCATGGCGGCCGCGGAGTTGAGCTGGAAGGTCCTCAGACCGAACTCCGGCAGGATGGCGAGCAGGCGGTCGAAGATATCGCTCTGGATATTCTCGTAGGCCCCCCACTCTGTCACCGTCGTGAAGCAATAAATCTCCAGCGGAATACCGCGCTCGTTGCTCTGCAGCTGGCGGGTCATGACCGTCAGATCCTGACGAACCTGCGGGTGGGCGTGAAGGTAGGCCTCGCAGTAGGCGCGAAAGGTACCGAGATTGGTCAGTTTGCGCGCGTTGATGACCGAGACGCGCGAAGAGGGATGGGCATTGTTGTAGGCCCGGACTTCCTGGAGACGCTGCGCGAGGTAGTCGCGAAGGAGATCGATCTCCTTCCAGGCCTCAAGTTGCTTTTCCGTGGCGAATCCGACGGAATCCATGTCGATGACGATCGACCGCTTGATGCGCCGTCCGCCGGCCTCCGACATGCCACGCCAGTTCTTGAAGGGTTTCGCCAGGAGGTCATAAGCGGGAATGGTCGTGATGGTCTTGTCCCAGTTCTGCACGCGGATGGTCGTCAGAGCGACGTCGATGACCTCGCCGTCAGCGTCGGCGGCCGGTACCTCGATCCAGTCCCCGATGTGAATCATGCCGTTGCCGGCCAACGTCACCCCAGCCGTGAGGCCCAGGATTGAATCCTTGAAGACCAACATCAGCACCGCCGAAAGCGCGGTCAGACCGGAGAGAATGTACATCGGGTTCCGGCCCGAGAGCACCGCCACGATAGCGACCGCCGCGAAGCAGTACCCCAGCACCTTCAGAATCTGGAAGACTCCCTTCTGCGGGGAGGCCGAGACGCCCCGGCAGAGATTGACCAGATGGTAGGCCGCGTCGAGCACCGCCGAGAAAATGTGGGCGCAAACGAAGTAGAAGCCGATCTGCGACGCCTTCAGCAGGACGGTCCGCATGGCGTGCGCATCCGACAGCAGCGTCTCAGACAGAAAGCCCATAGAAATCACCGGAATCAACAGTAGCGCCCGGGGCAGCGCGCCGGAGTCCACGATGATTCGGCAGACGTTGTGGGGCGCGTAGGCCGCGTCGACCCGGCGACGGATGAACCCGTAAATGATCCGGCAGCCCAGATAGACCAGGAAGACAACCAAGACCACCACGGTCAACTGTATCAGACCGCTGAGAAAATCATTCGTGATGGTTTCGGAGATACCCGCCTGGGCGTCGCGGAGGAATCCGATCAGAGCATCCAACATAACCGTTTCCATTCCTTATCTTACTCTGCCTGCGCGACTTCAGGACCGATGGAAGCGCAGCGTCTTGATTTCGTACGGCGCCATCTCCAGCGTCAGCCTACCGTTTTCGTCCGGCGTGTGGGTGGCGAGCGTATGGAGTTCGCAAAGATCCGTCTCCTCAACGGGTCCCGTGACGCTCTCAAAGTTCATAAAGACCTCACCGCGGACGGCGGCATGCGAGACGACGCGAATGACTAACGCGTCCGGTTCGCCCTCGGCCTGTTTCATCAGGACCACGTCAGCCACGCCGGTGGCAGAGACCGGCATCACCCGCGCGATGTTGTAGATCGGCACTGGCCGCGGCAGCGTGTCATAGGCCTCCTCGCCCGATGCGGCCGAGAAGCCATAGACGAAGCGATGTTCGCCCTCTTCGCGCCGCTCGTCCGGATAGCAGGCCGACCGCAGCAGCGAAAGGGAGAGTTCGTCACGCTTCGCGCGGAATCCATACTTGCAGTCCGCCATGAGCGTCACGGGTTCGGCACCGTCATCCAAGGAGACCCAGCCCTGCGCGCAGGTCTCCACCTGCGCTTCCTGCCAAGAGGTATTTTCATGGAGGGGCCGTTCGGCCACGCCGTAGGGCACCGCGTAGCGGGCGACGTTCGCGTCGGAATCTGGGAAGAAGGCCGTTCGCAGCAGACGGCGCGTCTCATGCCAATCCACCGTCGTATCGAAGATTACCGACGGCCCGATCAGGGTCACCCGCTGCGTGACGACGGAGTCGCCGATTTCGGAGCGAATCACCAGCGCCTTCTCCTCCGCCGTGATGGTAACGGCCCTCGGGAAGGTCTGCCTCTCATTACGGTAATACTGATCGATATCCCACCCCTCGTAATTATTGGGACGGTCCACATAGAGCGAAAGGCGATTCGACGGCACCTTCAGGCACTCGCGGCCCGTCTCGAGACGGATAAGCGAGACCAACCTGCCCTGCCGATCGACGACCGCCCGAACGACGCCGTTGTCCAGTGTCAGTGACTCACCGTCAACCTGAAGACTCTCGCAGGGAGCAGAGGGACGCTCCAACGGTTCGGCATCAATGGCCTCGGCTGCGCAGCGCTGAAGGACCAGCGTTTCCTTGATGGCGTCGGAGAGTTCGGGTTCCGTATGTTCCTCATACTCCTCGCGGATGCAGGAGCCGGGAATGATGTCGTGGAACTGATGCAACAGCAGCGTCTTCCAGAGCCGGTCGAGCGTCGCCTTGGGATAATCCTCCGGATTGCCCGCGGCGAAAAGCGTCTCGGTATTCTGCAGCAGGAGCTCAAGACAGCGGTTAAGACGCTTCGTCCGCGACTGATTGGTATAGGTGCCGCGGTGGGTTTCGAAATAGAGTTCACCCTCCCAGGTCACCAGGTTCTTCCGGTCCTTCTCGAGGGCCTCGAAGAAGGCCTGACCCGTGCCGGGCGTCACCTTTGGCAGCCCCTCCAGATTGCGCATGCGGTTCAGACGTTCATAGTGGGCATCGCCCGGGCCGCCGCCGCCGTCGCCGATGCCGAAGAGCGAGAGGAAGCGCGGCGCCTCTGCCGCATCGGGATAGCGGTTCGAGGCCGGCACCATCGTCGCCGGCGACATATCGGCATTGTAGTCGTCCTCGGGCGGGAAGTGGGTCAGCACCTCGGACCCGTCGATGCCTCTCCAGTTGAATGTGTTGTGCGGCATCGTATTGAAGGGGTTCCAGGAGAGCTTTTGCGTCAGGAACCAGTCGCAGCCGCTGCGGCGGATAATCTGCGGCAGATTGGCATTGTAGCCAAAGACATCCGGCAGCCAGAGGCCCCGGACCTCCACGCCGAACTTCTCGATGAAATAACGCTTCCCGTAGAGGAACTGGCGGACCAGACTCTCGCCGCACGGGATGTTGCAGTCGGCCTCGACCCACATGCCGCCCTGAAGTTCCCAGCGGCCTTCGCGCACAGCCTTTCGGATCTTTTCGAAAAGCGCCGGGGCACGCTCTTCGACGTAGGCATAGAGCTGCGGCTGACTGGCGCCGAAAACCGTGCCCGGATAGCGTTCGAGGAGGGCGATCTGACTGGCGAAGGTGCGGACGGCTTTGCGCTTGGACTCACGGACCGGCCAGAGCCATGCGACGTCAATGTGCGCATGGCCGACGGCCGTCACATCCAGTGCGGACGACGCGGCCGGGCGGGAGAGCTCGGGGGCCAGAATACCCCGCGCGGCAGCGGCATTGGCCGGATCGTCGCCGTAGGCATCGATGGCGCGGTTAAGCACGGAGAGCAACTGGCGCGAACGGGCCGAGGGCGACGGAGTCTGACGGTAAAGCTGATACAGGACCTCGAAGTCAAAGCGCAGGGCGATGGCTTCCCGATCCAACAGGACAAGACGCATCGTCTGAGCCACAGCCGGCCGATGCCCGCCGATGTCATACCCTTCGGCACGGTGCGGATCAGTGACCAAACTGCGGCCAAAGAGCGAACTGCTCGTCGCTTCGGCCCAAAAGGAAACGGTCCGTCCGCGGACAACGGCCGGCGGCAGGAAGAAGAGATCTTTGGCGTAGCTCTCGTTAAAGACGGAATTGCCCGTCGTGGCATAAACCGGTTCGCCTTGCGGATCAAAGATCAGGGCTTCGCCGGTCAGATTCAGCGCGACAGCCGTCTCGGCGACAGGCCAGGAGCCGGGTATCTCGGCCTCAAAGCGAAACCAGGCGCTATCCCAGTCTTTGCCCCAGACGGAGCCTTCCGCGATCGGTTCGAGCGGTGCGGCATAGCGTTCCTGCCAAGGGCACTCCGCTCCGGTATTGCGGTAGGCGGCCGCCAGCGGCACCGTTTCGCGGAAGCGGTCTTTCCGGATATGCTCAAGAAAGAGGGCACAGCGCCGCTCAAACATCTTCTGGGCTTCTTTAAACATACTGCATCTCTGTCTGCATGGGTTTAACAGACTCGTCCGTCGTCACCGCGGTCCGGGATCCGAGCCGCCAGATCGCGAAAAAGCTGACGCAATTCCAGAATACCACATCGGGTGAACCATACCGTGAAGACCGTCCCCAGCAGAATGGCCATGCAGAGTACTGTCACGAAGAAATAGATGCCCCACGCCCGGATGGACCAGGGCGAGAAGAGATTCCAGATGACAACGGCCACGAAGGAGAGCAGAAAGCCGTAGACAAAGCTCCAAATCCAGGCCGCCCACGTGATGACCCGGTCGCCGCGTGTGTAGGCCGAATCGATGCCCAGGATGTGATAGCGAAACTTATTGAAGAACCCACGCGGCGCCTCGGTCTCCCCCTCGGTCTCCTGACCGTCCAGCGCCCACTTCCCGCGATGGAGCATCCGGTCCATGTCGAAGGCCTTCCGACAGGTCACCAGCGAGACCGCCAGATAGGCGCTCAGCGAGAGCAGGTTGGCCAGGAAGAGCAGTTCCGTCGAATTGATGGGAAACCTGGCCGACGTGAGTTCCCAGACCACGAGCCCGAAGGCGTGGTCCGTCACCGCCTGGCAGACCAACCCGACGGCCGGCAGCCAACCGGCCTCTTCGAGCCATGGATAGACCGTATCTGCCCAGCTAGCCTGACAGAGAAAACCGCCCAAGGCGATGACCGCGCCGACGATCAGTGAGGCGAAGGCTCCCTGGCGCGTGCCGCGTGACCAATAGAGGCCCAACGTAATCACCGCACCCGCGCCGGCCCAGAGCGCACCGGTAATCTGGAAAAACATCAGAATGAAGTCAAACTGCGCGAAGGTGTTGCTGAAGACGAAGGCGATCAATGCCACCAGTACGATAGCCGCGCGCAGCGCATTGATCTGCGTCCGCGTCGACAGCGGCCGTCTCAGCAACGGCACCACCAGATCCTGAACCAGAATGGTACCCCACGAATGGAGATAGGTCGTGTCGGTACTGACCATCAGGAAGACCAGCAGCGCGCAGAAAATACCGACCAACCCGACCGGCAGCATGTGGCGCATCGACATCGGGATTGTCATCTGCGTCACCAGACTGGAGAAGGTCTGCCGCTGTTTCGGCGTCAGCTCCTTCACGGCGAGCGCGTCGACTGACCCGGCCTCTGGCACCGTTTCGGCCTGGGTCACCTCGGCGTAAACGCGTGCCTCCGTCGCAGCCGTCACCTCCCTGGCGCCGTCGGAGAAGTCGAGATGGTGCATGAAGGTGAAGGCGAAGACCGCCAGCAGCACATACATGAAGGTATTGAAGCTCTCGCGCCAGCGCCCCAGCAGGCCGCCCATCTTGCTCTCGTGCGGTGTCCGCGCCGCGCCATTGTAGCCCGACGAACCGGCCCAGGTCATATGCCCCAAAAACATTCCAAAGATCCCCGCCAGCACATAGAAGATATTGAAGTCCCGCAGGCTGATGCTGTCGAAGGGATTGATGAGGCTCATCCCCGCAGGCCGGTCCGCCAAGGCCGGCATGACCTGGTCACCCCAAGAGAATCGCCACAGGAAGAAGAGCAGAAGCGCCAAAAACATCGGATAGCTAAAAAGCCCCTGCACGCAGTCCGTCACCATCACTGTGACCTGACCGCCCATGACCGCCACGATTACCGCGACACTCAGGAAGGCTGCCATGACCAGCATGGAGGTCTGCATGCCCCAGACCGTCTGCGGCAGATTCATATAGTAGACGAGGAAGCGCGCTCCGACCGCCGGGAAGATGGCGTAGTTGATGATGCCGGCGCAGGACTGGATGACGGCCGCCGTCAGACGAAAGGATTTGCCGTAGCGGATTTCAAAGAATTGACCCATGGTCATTGCCCGGGTCTCGCGGAAACGGTAGGTACAGTACCCTGTCATGGAGATGAAGAAAATGAAGGGCACCGTCACCGTCCACCAAAAGGCGATGGGGAATCCTGAGTTGTAATACATCTCGCCCATCGCGAGCAACGTAATCAGCCCCATTCCCGCCATGCCCGACGAGACACTGAGCACATAGCGCCCCGCCACGCGCCCGGCCGAGAGGAAGTCCGCCACGCTGCGGACATAACGCTGCGCCTTCAGGCCGACGGCGAGAACGACTGCCAGAGGAACCAGGACGCAGAGCCAATCTATCCAGTGCATACGTCCTCTCAGCCCTCTGCGGGGGTATAGCTGTCACAGAGCGACAGCATCTTCAGATCATGGGGAAAATCATCCAATCTCAGCGTCCGCGGAGAGTCGGGCGCCAGATAAAAACCGTTGTCCGGCAGCTGCGCGGCCGTATCGAGCCAAACCCAGAAGGCCGGCGCCGACGCCGTCAGGCGCAGCTCACCATCCGCCCACTCGGCGCGGATACGGGCCCGCGGCAGGTCATAGGCCTTCGGCGGACGGAGGAAGAGGACCTCCGGCGGTTCGCCCTCAAGCGCATAGGTCACATAGGCCGCCTCCGGATGAGAAATCGGAAAATCGGTGTCGGCCTCGGTCAGCATACACTCCAAGCAACGTCCGTCGATGGCGTGCAGCCGGATGTCGCGGCGGATCGACCGCTCCGCCGGGCAGTCAGAGCAGAGGTCGACACGTACCGCGCGGCGGTCGGGCAGCAGCCACGCGGTCAGAATCCGCTGGGCATAGAAACGACGCGCGGCGTAGTGGAGCAGTTTCCACCGCCCGCCGTACTCAATTGAGGACCACGAGACGGCCGGCCACGTGTCGTTCAGCTGCCAGTAAAGCGTGCCCATGCAGACCGGAGCCGACGCGCGCCAACGCCGCACAGCCCCATCGATGGCCATCGCCTGCTGCACCTGCGAGAGATAAATCATCTGCCGGAAGGTCGAGGGGATACGGAAGTACCGTGCCATCATCTGCAGGATGTTCTTGTTGCCCGTGCAGGTCGCCTTCTGGCGGTGTTCGACGCCGGGGTGGGTCAGATTGTCCCCCCACTCCGCCGCGTTTGAGGGCAGGCTTTGAAACCCGAATTCGGAACAGAAGCGCGGCCTGACCGACGCGTAGGACTCCAATCCCTCGCCGCCGTGCCAGACCTTCCAGAAGTGCATGTCGCCGCGTGTCTCATCATGCCACGACCCTGGCGCACACTCTGAAGGATTGGCGTACGGCCCGTTGCAGGGCGAACTCGGCCAGAAGAGACGGTCCGGGTCGGATTCCGTCACGGCCTCGCGGACCGCGCCGGCAAAGCGGAAGTAGTTGGCCGCCAGGACGGGATCGGCCTTCAGGTCACCGCCCGCGCAGAGCCCGAGAATCTCATTGTCCCCACACCACAGGGCAATGGCCGGGTGATGGCGCAGCCGGGCAATCTGTGTCCGGATTTCCGAACCGATCTGCCCGAGAAAGGCTGCGTCGGACGGATAGTGCATGCAGGCGAACATACAGTCGTGCCAGAGCAGAATGCCCAGTTCGTCGCAGGCCTCATAGAAGCGGTCTGACTCCCAGAGCCCCCCACCCCAGATACGCAGCATATTCATATTGGCCGCGACGGCGCTCTCAAGGAGCGGTCGCCAGCGGGATTCGCCCCCGTCAGAGGGAAGCGCCGAGGGCGGCACCCAGTTCGCGCCTTTGCAAAAGATCCGCCGGCCGTTGACCTCAAGGGCAAAACTCTCCCCGGCCGCGTCGGGTTCGCGCACCCAGCGCAGCTCACGAAACCCGATCCGGCGGGTGGCCCACCCCTGCGGCGTCTCGATTTCGACAGGATAGAGAGGCTGAGCGCCGGCGCCGGCGGGCCACCAGCGTTCGATTGCGGTGTCGGGAACGCGCAACGTGGGACCGGTCTGCCCCCATCCGCGAAGGGTCAGGCCCTCCGCCGAGATCTCCCAGTCATCCCCAGCCCTGACGACGCGAAGCGCAAGCGGCACAGCCGGACCGGCCAGGAGTTCGAGGTCGCCGTAAAGACCGCAGACGAGGAGACAGGGCGCCCAGTCCCATCCCGCGTGGCAGGCCGTCTTGCGGACGAAGTTCATGGCCGGAATGCGGTTATTGTCCGAGACGGGCGCCGCGATCGGAAGCGGTTCGGCCGCGGCAAGACGCTGAGCCTCGAGGTGAGGCGGACGGAGGGTGATCTCGATGCGGTTGGTGCCGGCCTTCAGGAGACCACCGACGGAACGGATCACGGTCTGCATGGCCGAACGGTTCTCGGGCCCCAGCAACGTGCCGTTGAGACGGATTTCGGCGAAGGTATCGACAGCCTGGAAACGAAGCGTCGCCTCGGGCAGAGCGGCCCACTCGGGAGAAAGTTCAACGTCACGCGCGAAAGTCCAGGTCCGTTCGCGGACCCATTGAACGTGATGCTCGTTGTCCCCCTCATAGGGATCGGGAATGACGCCCGCGTCACGCAAAGCGGAATAGTTATCACCCGGCAGGGCAGCCGGCACAGAAATCGCGTCCCCGTCGGTGAGGGTCCAGGTTCCCGCCAAAGAAAGCCTTCTGTCCATCCGTCCTTGTCTTCCTCAGCGTCCGAGCGTTTCGCGGACGCAGGCCGTCAACGCAGTCAGTTTGGCCTCTTTGCGGGCCTCGGCGGAGACGCGCAAAATCGGCTCCGTATTGGAGACTCGGACGCCGATCCAGCTGTCGGTCCAGTCGAGACGGACGCCATCGATGTCCGAGCGCGTCTCGGGCGCGCCGAAGCGCTTCAGCAGCGCCGTCACGACGGCCCCAATCGCGGCGGCGCGGTCGGGGATGTCCCGGAAATTGATCTCGCCCGTGGCGCAGTAGCGCCCCGCGACCTCGCGGACCAGCGCCGAGAGAGGCTTGCCCGCCGCCTTGGCGCGGGCCGTCAGACCGAGTATACGGAGGGCGGCCAGGATACCGCTGTCGCACCAATGAAAATCACGGAAGTAGTAGTGCCCCGCCAGTTCACCGCCGCAGAGCGCGTGCAGGCGTCGCAGATCGGCCTTGGCGAAGGCGGCGCCGACGCGGACCATCTCGGTGGCGAACCCGTCCTCGCGGAGTTTCTCCGTGACGCCGCGGGAGGTACGCACGTCATGGATGACGATGGCCGGCTTGCCCGTCTCCGGATCGATGCGGCGCCCTTCGCTGTCGGGCGGCAGCAGGAAATCGGCGATGAAGGGTATCAGCATGTCGGGCGAAACGAAAGTCCCCGTCTCGTCGACGCACATCACGCGGTCCGCGTCGCCATCGAAGATAAGCCCCAGGTCGGCGCCGCTCCCGCGGACACGGGCCGCCACCATCGTCCGGTTGGTCGGTTCGAGGGGATTGGGCCCGTGATGGGGGAAGTGGCCGTCGGGCTCGATATTGATGTACTCCGGTCCGTCGCCGAAGAGGGCACGGACGAACGGTCCCGCCGCGCCGTCAGAACCATCGATGACGACCTTCAGCCCCGAGATGTCCGGGAGATGCGCCCGCATCCAAGCCAGGTAACGATCCGTCACGGGTTCGTCGCGGAGGGCTCCCGGCGTCACGGCGGGCGGCGGCAGAGCGTCGCGCTCAATCATCGCCTCGACGGTGTTGAGACCGCCCGCGTAACCGACGGGACGGGCCCCGGCCGAGGAGACCTTCATGCCGTTATGGTCGAGCGGGTTGTGCGAGGCCGTAATCATGACCGACGCGTCATAGCCGAGTTCGGCCGTGAAGAAGTAGGTCATCGGCGTCGTGACGACGCCGATATCCCCCACGTCGGCTCCCGCCTCGCGGAGACCGCGCACCAGCGCATCGCGCAGCGCGGGCGAAGAGAGACGCATGTCGCGCCCGACCAGCACCGTCTTCGCCGACAGTGCTGCGGGCAGACAGCGCCCGACCCTGTAAGCCAGCGTCTCGTCCAGCTCCGTCCCGTAAACGCCGCGGATGTCGTAGGCTTTGAAGGCATTCAGAGACATAGCTTACCCCGATTCTTATGGAAGGTCACATCACCCGGCAGAGCAGTCCCTTGAGGTAGAGCCCCTCGGGGAAGCGCAGCGACTCGGTATGGTCCGGCGCCTGACGGAGTTCGTGCAGGACGACGACCTCACGGCCCGCATCGTGCGCCGCCTCGGTGACGACGGTCCGGAAAAGCTTCGGGTCAATGGCCCCGGAGCAGGAAAACGTGGCCAGATAACCGCCCCGAACGACGAGTTTGATGCCGAGCAGATTGATGTCTTTGTATCCGCGCAGGGCTTTCATGGTCTGGACACGGGTCTCCGCAAATTTCGGCGGGTCAAGCACGACGAATCCGAAACTGCGGGCACGGTCACGGAATTCGCGCAGCACGCTGAAGACATTGCCCTGCAAAAAGGCCGACTTGCCCCCGCCGTCCGGGACGTTCAGCGCCGTATTGCGTTCGGCCAGCGCCAGCGCCGAGGCCGACAGATCGACGTGGGTCACCGATGCCGCTCCCGCACGCAGGGCGGCGACGCCGAATCCGCCGGTGTAGGAAAAGGCGTTGAGCAGATCGGCCCCTTTGGCATAGAGCGCCACCAGACGGCGGTTCTCGCGCTGATCGAGATAAAATCCGGTCTTGTGGCCGCCGCGGACATCGACTTCAAAAGCCGTGTCGCCCTCGTGGATTGGGATGCGGTCCGGCGGTTCTGGCCCGACCAGCGTCCCGACGGTCTTCTCAAGGCCCTCATGGGCCCGTCCGTCGGTATCGCTGCGCTCATAAAAGGCCGCACATCCCGTGGCCTCGGTCAGCGATTTGACAATGACATCGCGGTTGCGCGCCGCCCCTGCCGTCGTGAACTGCCCGACCAGCACATCGCCGTAGCGATCGACGGTCACGCCGGGCAACCCGTCGGCCTCGGCATTGACCACACGCCAGGCATCGGTGCGGAAACGCTCGCAGAACCCTTCGCGCAGACTGCAGGCCCGCGCGGCCCGGTCGGCAAAAAAAGCCTCATCCACAGGCGTGCTGCCGGAGCCGAAGGTCCACATCCGGACGCGGATCTGCGAATGGGGAGAATAAGCCCCCAGCCCCAAAGGCGTGCCGTCGGCGGAGACGACCTGGACGGTCTCGCCGTTTTCCGGTTCGCGCGAAACGGTGTCAACGGCCCCGGAGAAAATCCAGGGATGCCCCTGGCGGGTGGGATAATCGCGTTTGGGTTTGAGTCGCACAATCTTCATGGGATTCCTCAGTTGTCGGAAAGGGCCTGCGCCTGCGCGGCAAAGAGGGCCTGACACCCCTCCTTGGCCAGCCGGCGCAGCGTTTCGAGCTGTTCCTCGTCAAAAGGTTCGTGTTCGGCCGTGCCCTGGATTTCGACGAACCGGCCGTCGGAGGTCATGACGACATTCATGTCAACGTCTGCGGAAACGTCGTGGGCATAATCGAGATCTGCCGTCGGCTTTCCGCCGCAGATACCGACGCTGACGGCCGCCACGCGGCGGACAATCGGATTTTCGGAGAGCTCCCCGCGCGCCATCAGCCCGCGTACGGCATCCTCCAGCGCGACCATGCCGCCGGTAATGGAGGCACAGCGCGTACCGCCGTCGGCCTGAAGCACGTCGCAGTCTACGGTGATGGTCCGTTCGCCGAGTTTGGCCATATCCAGCGACGCCCGCAGCGCGCGGCCGATCAGACGCGAAATCTCGACGCTGCGCCCGTCCTGCTTCAGCTTCTTGATGTCGCGGTCCTTGCGCGTTGCCGTCGAGGACGGCAGCATGGCATACTCCGCCGTCACCCATCCGCGCCCGGAATCGCGGAGAAAGGACGGGACCTTGTTTTCGACGGAGGCTGTGCAGAGCACCCACGTGTCTCCCTGCCTGATGAGAACGGACCCGGCGGCATATTTCGTGAAGTGGCGGACAAACTCGACATTGCGCATAGAGACGCTCCTTTCGCACGCATTGTACCAAACCTATGCGCCGACCCGGGGCAAAGGGAACGAAGCTTACGGATCTGCCGCCCTCCCGCCCTACCGGCCTACCGTAGCGATTCCGCCCGCTTCACGTAATCACGCCTCCGCAGAGTGCCATCTACGATTGCCATCCCTACAGTGCTTGGGAGAAAGGCTCCATCGAACGCCACCGGTACCGCCTTCTGCTCTTCTCCCGCCCCAAATCCTCCGACTTCTCCAAGTCAAGCCCGCACGTGCTTAAGCAGACCTATCGCCTCTTCGCCCTCAAAAAGAATCTCCGAGTCCACGCACATTTTCCAAGTCTTCCCAAACGCACTGCGCAAATCCATTGACATTCTACACCCCCTCTCCCGCGATGCCTTCGCCCAGGCCGTGCAGGAGGCCCTGCGGCCCCCGCGCCCCATCCGCTTCGACTACGGCCGCGAGATCATCCACACCGTCGGCGTCTGCTCCGGCGGCGCCCCGGAGGGCGTCGACGACGCCGCCCGCGAGGGCCTGGACATCTACCTCAGCGGCGAAGCCTCCCTCCAGGCCTACAACCTCGCCAAGCAATGGGGACAGAACGCCCTCTTCGCCGGCCACTACGCCACCGAGCGCGTCGGCCCCCGCGCCCTCGGCGCCTGGCTCACCGAGCAGACCGCGCTGCCCTGCCCCCTCATCGACCTCGACCTCCCCTGGTGATCCGCCGCGGCCGCCGCGGACCCCGCGCGGGGCGATCGCCCCCGCGCACCCTTGCCAAAGACCTGTCATCCCCCTCCGCAAACCGCGGGTCAACCCCTTTGCCCACAGCGTGATAGGTCTTCCCAAAGACCTGTCATGCGGCGGGCCCCCGGCCTCGTTTTCCCAAGGGCTTTGCCTGGCGAACGGGGCCCTTGGGAACCTGTGGCGACGGCGCGCGGCTGATGGGCAGACAGACAAGGCGCCCCCGCGAGAGGGGCGCCTTGTCTGCTTCGCGGGGAAGGCGGGGGCCATGCGCCCAAACGCGCCGCCCTGCGCTTACTTGCCGGCTTCTGGCCCTGTGGCCGGTTTAGACACGAAGTCGTTTAACCATGCCTCCAACTTCTCGGAGTCATTTCGAACGCTCTCTGGAACATTCTCCTCCTTTCCCCACTCGTTTTGCCCCACCTTCAGTTGGATACCGTTTTCCAGGAGGGCAACCTCGTACTTGTCGTCATACTTGGCGTAAACCCATGACCCGGAGTCAAGCGTTACCCAATCAGTGGACACGAGCTTCTCCAGCTTGTACCACCACGAAACCGCGGCGTCGATTCGGTAGGAGGAACGGATATTCTTCGTGGTGTAGAGGTAGACGCCATTGCCATAGGTGCGTACACTGTGGTCTTGCCAGTTCTGTTTCGCCACCTCCAGGTTCTGAAGCCAAAAGGACAACAGCTTGGTGTTCTCCTGCATGTCTATCGCGGCCTTGGTCTGGGCATCATTCCAATAAAGGAACGCTTTCAGGCTGTCATTGTCCTTGACCATGTAACATGGGATCCAGACGGAGTCGCATTTTGCGGCCTCGACGTTCTTAATGACCTGACAAAGCCAGGTTTTGCGTTCTTCCGAGTCGAGGGTGCCGAAGGTCTTCTCGAAGCCCTCTCGCGTTTTATCCAATTGGCACGGGGACTTGTCGTTCCCCAGCCGTTCCAACAGGAACGTGATCCGGCCCTTCTGCCACGGCAACTTCTCCGCCGTCTCGATGGGGTCACGCCAGTCCTTGTTCTCGGCGATGAGGGAGAGCTTGGTGGCCTCTTCTTCGCACTGTTCCTGTGCGAAGGTGGCTTCCTCCGTGGCTTCCTCCGTGGCTTTCTTCGTGGCTTTCTTCGTGGCTTTCTTCAGTGCCTGTTGAAGGTCGCCCTCGGACAGTTTCCTGAAGGCCCGAACCGCGCGGACGAAGGTCTCCGCGCTGTCGATGGTCGCATTCTCGACGATGTTGTGGATGACGCGCTTCCAGTCGTCGTGTTCTTCTGGTTTGATGTCTGGTTTGATCAGATACGCATAGAGCAGGGCGAGGTCGGAATAGGTGAGGTTTTTGCGTTGCGCCAGCTTATCGGCGATCGGGAAAGGTTTCTTCTCTTCTTCGTCCCATGGGGCGGTCATCCAGTTGATGGCGCCTTCGGTGTCGGTCACACGCGTGAAGCCGTCGACCAGGAACTGTTTCCACGTGCCGTCATCACAGAGCCATTTGCGTTCGTCGTTGGGGAGCGTTGCCTGTTTGGTGATGACGTTGAAGATGGTCTGCGCATGGGCGGCCAACGCTTTCTCGTTTTCTTCTTTGCCGGTCACGACTTGGTGCGCCAGAAGCAGGGCGAGGGTCACCGAAAGGAGCGCCGTGTCGCAAGGGACGGCGGGGTTGGTGTCGCCCGTGTACAGAGCCCAAATCGCGTCCAGCCACTCGGCGTCGATTTTGTTTGCCCAGTCCGGTACCTTCTTCCCATCGATGTAGGCCTTGAGGTTCTCGAAGGGCGTGAGGGGCTTGCCGCGGGCATTCAGCTTGCGGTAAGTCTCGTCGGGGTTGTCGTTTGAAGTCTTGAAACGCAAAAGGGTGACGGACTTTCTTTCCCACCAGTTGTCTGTGTCTGGCAAGACCTGTCCTTTGCAGGCCTCGTGGATGGCATCCAACATCCGCAACATTCCCATGACGGTGGGATCATGCTCCCAAGCGGCGAGGAACCAGGGTTGGTCGCGGATGGCTTCCTGCGGTGTCTGACCGTTTTGGGTGGCCTCGCGCCACGCCTTGCGAGAGCTCACAAGCGCCTTGCAAAACGCCATCGCGCTTTCGCGGACCTCATAGACAAAGCGGTCCAGTCGCTCCTTGACCTCTTCGGAGAGAGGCAGGTGATAGAGATGGAAGAGGAAGAGCGTGGTGAGGCGTTGCTGCCCATCCACGGGAATCATTTCCTTATCCTTATTAGAGACGAGATAAACAAAGTCCAGACAGAGGGGCTTGGCTTTCCGGAAGGCGGTGTCCAACTCTGTGGCGAAGGCTGTTCGGATGTCCTTCGCCTGGGTCGTGGTGCGTCCTTGCGCATAGTCGCGCTGGATGTCGGGGATGACGATGCGCACGGCGCTATTGAGCATTTCCCAGAATGTGGTCGGCTCCAGGGAATTCGTGTCCTCCGCCATTACTTGGTCTCCTTCAGATAGTTTTTCAAGGTGTCAATCACGAATTGGGTGTACAGTTCCTGGTCTTTGGTGTCCCAAGTGTCTCCGCTTTCTTTCCCGACCAGCCGACAGAAGACCATGTGCGTCCCGAAGGGGATGAATGCGCAGTCTTCCTTCTTTGTGGGGTCGGCCCATTCGCGGAGCCACTCGCGTTTGGCGGGGAAGGTGTCATTGTTGAATCGCGCGTTGGTCTCGTGCGGGAGGAGCGCCATGTTGCCGAAGGCGTGCAGGTCGGCGTGCAGGTCGATTTTGCCGTCCTGTTTGAGCTCCTTGCCCCCCTCTTCCTGCTGTGCGTGGATATGCTCCAACGTCCATTTGGTGTTCCTGTAGGTGCCAAAGGGGAAACGCGTGCGCTCAAGCCCCGCGTGCTCCGTCATGGCCAGATTGAAGGCGAGCAAGATGGCCTCGATTTGCCTTCGGGCCTTCCAGTCCCCGTCATAGCGTGGCAAGTCCATCTCGTCAAACGATTTTTTGTCGCCCAAAAGTAAGGAGCGGCATTCTGCCGAGACTTGCCGGTCAAACTCCGAGCGTGGCTCTTTTTTCGCAACCTCCAAGAGTGTGACAAGCCTCTGGAAGCGCACCTCGGGATTCTCCTTGCGTTGGCCCATCAGGAACCCGAGCAGATGGTAGAGGCGCTGGTCGGCATACCACATGTCCAACCGGTTGAAGATTGCCGTGATGGCTTCCCAAAAAGACTCCCAATCCTTATCCTCACTGATTTGCTTCCTGGCCTTCTCGTAAATCGCGAAGGGGTCTTTTTCCAAATCCGCCTTGGTGGAGGTGTTGGGCTGGCCACGGTACCACAGTTCAAAGAGGAAATCGATGCGCGTGGCCTCGAAGCGGGTGGCTTGCGGCTCGGGGTTGACGAAACACCAGAAGTCGTCATCTTGCAGACGTTGTTCCATGCGATCCCATGCGTTGGCGTAACGGTCGCGTTCGCGGGTGTCCGTGATGGCAGACAACAACTCCGCCTTGATGAGCTCGGCGTTGGAGAGCGGGATTTTGCCGGAGTTCAGGCGCGCGAAGACTTCGTATTCTTTGTGTTCTTCGTGTTCGTCTGCGTCTTTCGGTACCTCGTACCACAGGAAGAAGGCGGAGTTGAGATAGTCCGACAACTGCGTTTTCTTGTCGCTCGGAATAGTCTTTTCCAACTCTTCTTTGGCTTGATTAATGAAGAATCTGTCCGGCTTCGATGGCGAGATATCCGAGGGTTTCTGCACGTCCTTGTGGCGTTCGTAGCGCAACTGCCATTTGTGGTCTTTCTTCAAGACGTCGAGCAGGAGCCAGAGGGTCGTCAGGCGTTGCTGGCCGTCGATGACGCGCCAAACCTTCTCCTCCGCGCTCTGACACACGACGAGCGGCTGGAGGCAGTAGGGCTTTTTCGCTTCGGCGGCCTCCAGAAGGTCTTCGGCAAGCTGGCGTACCTGGACTTCGCCCCACCGGTAGCCGCGCTGGTAGGAGGGAATGAAGAAGGTCAGGCCGGAAAGGGCCGCAACGGTTTTCGTCTCTAAGGTGTTGTCTGACATACGCAATCCTTTCACAGAGCAATTTATCAAACGGGAGGGGGCAGTCAATGAAGAGGTTGGGAGGTGTCGTGTATATTTCAAAACCGTCACTCGCCATCCGAGGTGAGCCTACGGCCTAAGCGCGTAGGCGCACTTAAACCTTCCGAATGAGGGGGTGCATTTAGTCTTGCAAGAGTGGGAGCGCATTTTCTCTTGCAAGGGGGCGGATTATTGGAGATAAGGTTGATGGAGGCCCCCTCCCCCTCGAGGGGGAGGGGTGCATTTACTTCCTCCAAACGGGCTAGCGCCCGTACTAAGCAAACCAGAAAGGGCTCCCACTATGGAAGACAACGACACACCCCAGAAGCGTAAGGCTCATCTCACGCGGGATCAACGAATGACCATTGAGGCCGGCCCAAACATGGTGATTCATGTCCCTTCGACATTTTCACGACCGCCTATACCCATGGAGCGGCATTCCTCAACGCCCTCAACATCAGAAAGGTCTCCCACAATGACATCATCCTGAAACCCCGTCTCCTCGAGGAAAATCGGAAAGACTGACTGCGCCTAAAAGCGCACTTACCTATTCCGAAAACAGCGGCGCATTCAGTTGTTCCGAAAAAGGAAGACACCTGCTCCGCTGAGGGGGAGTGTACCCTTTTCACCTCCTGAACGCTCCGGATTAGCCCTAAAACACCTCCTGACCCACCTCAGAGCCACCTTCGGTCTCAAGTTGACCCACGCTTTGGAAGGCGTAAATGCACTTTACGCTCATTTACTCTTACAACGGCGCACTTCGGATGGCGAGTGACCATTCCTCGAAACAGATGTTTTACGGATCACTTCGTAATTCGTTGTAGACTATGAATTATGTTACAGTCCACTAAACTGCGATTTTTTAGTCCACAACTCGCGACCCCTTTTTCACAACAATACTTAAATCGTTTAAATTGAGTTCGTAAATCCAGCCTCTTTGGTTGATCACAGTGAGTATATCTCCCGACAGTGTAAACTGTGTTATAGGACAAGCTTGAACACATTTGCTCAAGCCTTTTTGGGTTTCATATACAACCACATATATCTGACAAGTCCACTCAATTTTTCCAGTGACTACATTTCTCTTTACGATATAACCACTTTCTCCCCTTTTTACCTCATATATAAAACCGTCGCAAATTATGGGAATCGGCTTTTTTACAGGAGGTACTTTCGCATAACTATCCATTGCTACTATGCTAGCTATTATAAAGCATACTACCATTTTCATAAATGCTCCTTTCATAAATGCTCCTCATCCACACTGGCTCCCTAGACCACAATCTTTTTCCACATCGTAAGTTTCGCCACTTCCGTCATCATCATCTATATCTGGCTTGCATTCATGAAATAATTCATGGAGAATTGTCTCCGCAAGACATAAGTATCCCCATCTACATGTACGTGGGCAGAGATAAATCTTCCACTTCCCATCAGTATCATACGTATAACCATAGTATGCGCTTTCAAGACAGTAATCACTTTCATTGTCAATAACAATTTCTAAGTTAGTTAATCGAGATACAGCATTACCCTTACAATATGTCGAAGAATCAAAACGACATTTGCATTTACTCGAGCTATCGAGTTGCTTTTTGGCTACAGTTATCGCACGCTGTATGCGCCTTTGACACTCTGTCATTTCATCTTTTGATAATGGTGACACATACAGACCTAACCTATCGATTGAATTCGCTACATATGAGTACGTGTTCTGAGATGCAAATAATGTATCCGTTGAATTCACAATCGTTTTCACTCTAAACTCAATATTGCCAAGAGGATCCCGCGAAATCCACCTACCGTCTAATGCATTATAATGCCTGAAGTTATAATACATCAACGCCAAGGCACTATCTGCGAACTCGGCAGAGAAACTCCACGGATTTTTCGCAATAGAAAGGTCGCACTGTACAGTAGTTATACCAAATGGAGAGTATCCATAGTTTGCTACAACATCGCCATTCGTGGCTATAATCTCACTCACATTCTTATGTCCGTCATATAAATAATATCTAACAACGTCATTGCACAACCACAAAAGCGGTCGTGTTATTACAGATTCCGTAGGATCCCAGACGTAGGAGTGGAAGAGGGCGTTATCGGCGCCACGGAGTTGCTGGATGCAGAGGTAGTTGTCATAGACGAAGCGTTGAAGCGTTTCTGCGCCATCCTTCACCGTGCGCATTTCGACACGGCGACCCATGCGGTCGAAGGCCATGGTGATCACGGTGTCGCCGGATTGCCAGCGGATGGGGCGGTTTTCGGCGTTATAGGAGACTGACCAAATGCCGGTTTCGGTCTTGACAAGGGTTTGGTTGCCGTCGGCATCATACTCTGGGACAAAGTCGTCTATCGCGGTGTATTGGTTGAGATTGTTGGCGGTGTAGGTCTTGCCCTCGGCGGTCGTACGGTTTCCGATGTCGTCGTAGGCATAGGAAACTTCGTCTGCCGCGATTAATTCATCGCGAGCGTTGTAGCCGTACTGCTCGTCGCTCTTTGAGGTGCGGCGGCCGAGGAGGTCGTTGGTGTAGACGTAAGTGGAGTAGGTGGCGTTGGTGACGGCGGTGAGAAGGTCGCGGTGGGGTTCGTAACTCCATGTGACCACGGCCTCATTGGGATAGGTCAATTGAGATTTGAGGTTGGAACCTGCGAGGTAGTCCCAGCGGAACCCGTCGGATTCGGCGATGCGGCCCGTGGCGGAGTCATAGGTGATGGATTGTTTGCGGTCGCCATCCACGGAGTAACCCACATTGCGACCGAAGGTGTCCCAATGGCAAGTGAGGGCCTTGGAATCCTGTGATTTCGTTTGTCGCTCGATCCTCTGGCTCATAAACGCCTCTTTCCAACAAGAAGTTTAGCAAAGACGGCAGAAATACCAAAACCTCGGTGGGCTCCTAAAATCATACCGTCTTGCGGTTGCGTAAAGTTTCTCAAGAGCGCGCCATAACATCATGCAACTAAAATTATCAACTCCGAAATGTTTTTGGCATAGTCCACCATCCTCAATTATCCGTCACTCCCACCTCCTATAAACCACGATTGCTTCGCTAGCACTCGATTGCAGCAACTACAGACAATCTCAGCATTTTTTGTACGTTCCTTGGTAATACACGTATTAATTGTAGAGAGTGTTTCGCGTTTACAATAATAGCAAGTCCCTATTATTTTGATTTTTTTGAAATAAGTATAGTCTTTCGTAAATTTCCTCCATTTTAAACAAAAAAATATCGCAATAATAACGTGAAACAACAAGAAGAGAAGGCGAGACATCCCCATGGGAATCGATTCTACGTAAAAACCAATAAGTCCGAATGAACCAACTGAAAGGATGGCATACCCTCCCCCAATACCCAGTTGAAATGCAAAATCAATAAAAATGACATACGCTAAAACTTTTTCATAATCTTGTCGTTGAACGCAACGGAATATACGCTTCATGCTTTCATCCTTATGAAACCAAGTGGTGGTGCCGACGGCATCGGTGGCGGAGGTTTGGCGCCCCATGGCGTCGTAGGTGTAGGCAATGTCGGGCGTGGTGTCGGCGTAGTCCACGGAGAGGAGTTGGCCCCAGTCATCGTAAGTATAAGAGGTGGCGATGCTGCGGGCATTGGTGCGGGTGGCCAATTTGCCGTCGTCGGTGTAGGCGTAGGTCAGGCCCTTGCCGTCGGCGTAGGTCTTGGCGAGGAGGACGCCCGAGGCCTCGTCGTAGGCCCAGGTGGTGGTGTCGCCGATGCCGGAGGCCTCGTTGCGACAGGTCGTCATGGAAGTGCGGTTGCCGAAGGCGTCGTAGGCGTTCACGTTTTGAAAAATAACAAACGGTTACTCATTTCTATCATCACAATGGGGCCACACCTTTTCAACAAAATCAATTTCCTTTAATCGAGAATCACACTCTTTCTTATCGAACCGTTGTGAATAAAATCGGAATCTCGGAAAATAAGAGAGGTTGGGATTAAGGCGATGATAGAAACACATCAAAATGAACAATCGTTCCTCTGATGACTCGGAACGCCACCACTCCAACTGCAAAAAGTCATAACATTCATATTCTGCAAGGAGAAGAATGGATTCCACGCACGTTTCATCGTACATCCCATACGTTAATCTCCATTTCGATAAGGATAACGCATCATTGTTTAGCGTTGTGGAATCAGAGGACTGCCCCATGTCTCTAAGACATTGAAGATAGGTCTTATACACCTCGTGTGCCTTTTGCTCTGAATAGCACAGCTCTGGATAACAGTGTTCCGGATAATAAAGCCTTGAGGTCGCACCATTCACTTGCTTGCGTGCACACCCCACAAGCATTATAACCATGATAAGTACACAGTAAAAAGGGAACTTCCACATCTCAATTCACCTCAATTAAATCGTGGTTTATATGCGGGCCCAAGCGAAGAGGGGGGAATATCATGGTTAGGATAGGAAAGCGAAAGCCCTGAATTGGGCACCTCCTTTCGCTCCATCCAACTTCCTGCCCCACTCAGCCACGTGTTGTTTTGGGGATCCGAATGGCATGCCCCACGTGCAGCAATAACGCCACAGCCTGTAACTTTTGCCAACTTATTCGTAAAATCATCAGAGATACGACATGCATAAATCTGAATTCTGCAATCTTCACAAAACCGGATTGTACCATTTTGAATTTCTGCCCCAAGTTCTGACAACGTGGCGGAACTAGGGTCTCGTTTATTCAAATACAATCCGGAGCTTCCTGCATCTGCACCCGGAATACCATCCCCCTGTGGCGAAGAAGACCCATTATAAGCCCAGCCATGCCCTGCGAAAGTTAAATTACGGATACAACATTCGTCCGACGACAATGTCTGTTCTTTCAGAATGTCCAATATCTCTTTTCCCGTCTTCGCCTTAGACACGCTGGTTTTGCCATCGTTGCTTGCTATGTTACGAAAATGAGTGTTTTCATTTCCCGTGCCATTTGGGATAAAGATCCCAAGCGACACAGGCTCGCGTCCAAGACAATCGATTTTATTTATCGAATTGTCAGAAAATAAGAAGAGAGCCTTTGTTTCAAGAGTATCTCGAGCCAGCCATCTTCCCGTCACAGAATGGTAGTGACGATAATTGTAGTAGACGAGGCCGAGGGTAGAGTCGTGGACCTCGGAGGAGAAACGGAAGGGGTTTTCGGAGAGGAGGTCGCGATTGGTAACGCGGGTGGCGCGGGCGGTGCGGGTGACGGCGCCGAAGGGGGCGTAGTCGTAGTGGGCGGCGATGCCGTTCTGGAGGGCGTGGTAGAATACCTCGGAGACGTTCTTGTTGCCGTCGTGGGTGTAGAAGAGGTTGAGGCCCCAGTTCTTGGCGCGCATGACGAGCGGGCGCGTGGCGATGGGTTCCGTGGGGTCCCAGACAAACTCGGAGCGGACGGCGTTGCCGTTGTCGGCATTCAGCCGTTGGATGCAGAGGTAGTTGTCGTAAACGAAGCGGAAGTGCGTGGCAACCTGCCCGGCGCGCGTCTCTTGATACTCCACGCGGCGGCCCATGCGGTCGAAAGCCATGGTGATTACGGTGTCTCCCTGCGTCCAACGAATGGGGCGATTTTCGGCATTGTAGGTGACAGACCAAATGCCGGTCTCGGTCTTGATGAGGGTCTGATTTC
>CALXSH010000010.1 GCA_944391065.1 uncultured Kiritimatiellota bacterium
TTTTCAGTTCGTTTTCCATGCCCCGTATGATATCAGAAACAGCTCAAAAATCAAGATATTTTCACGCCGTATCTATAAAGTGCGTATCTTCGCAGCCTGGCCCCGCGGCCTGTGCCTTTTGCCTGAGAGCTTGGGGCGGGGCGGAGGAGGCGGTGCTTGGAGGGGAAGAGCAGGAGGGCGGTGCCGGATGGAGGCTACGGGGAGCATGGATAACGGAGTCGCTGAAAACCGACAGATGACCCTATAGGGTGATCGCGTACCACCCTATAGGGTGGCAATCCGTTACCCTATAGGGTGATGCGAGGTGACCCTATAGGGTGCTTTATCAAAAACCGTGCTTGCCCGAATCCTTTTTGGTAGAATGAGGGTGTCCGGTGAGGAGAGTTTAGATGCTTCCCTAGCGCGCGCGGGTGCACGTGTCGGGGGAGGCGCTCCTTGCCGCCACAGCAATTAAGGAGTATCACACATGTCCAAGTCCACGAAGAAGCCTTCGGCCCGTACCACGCAGTATCGCCGGAAGGCCGCCCGGTTCGCCCATCTGCATAATTTCAATCCGCGGTTCGGGAAGCATGAGGCCATTCTCTTCCGTCTCGGCCAAGGCAGGGGCTTCACGGAGAAGACCGCCAAGGCTTCCGGCGACGGGAGGACGGCCCAGGTCATCATTTCGGCTCAGGAGTCCATCACGCTGCCGAAGCTCGTCACGAGAATCCGACAACGGCACATCAGCGGTCTGCAGGATGGGGATGTCGAGTCGGTCATCAATGCTTTGGCGAAGACCGTCGCCGAGGAGCTCCGCATCGGCAATTCGGTCTGCATCAAGGGATTCGGGAGTTTCCACAGCAGCATTGAGGGTCGGTTCGCGCCGACGGAGCGTGCCCTGGTGCCCTTCTGTGACGTGAAGCCGCATTTCCGGCCGGCGGATGAGTTCACGGCCCGGATCAATCAGGACGCGTGTCTGGTCTGCGAGGACGACCTGGAGCCGACGACGGTGGAGATTGAGTCCGTGCGCGTCTGGCCCGACAGAATCGGCGTGTACGGCAACTTCCACGGCGATCAGCGCATCACGGCCGAAGCGGAGTCTGAGGATGGCCGGGTCACCGCGTGCGAGGTGCAGCCTCAGAAGAAGGCGGGCTCGAAGCGCAAGGTTTCGAAGGCGCTGCTCCTCGTGCCCGCCGAGGCGCTGCCTGCCGGCAAGTCCGTCACGGTGATTCTGAAGTGGACCGACGGCATCGGCGATCCGCAGGAGGCGCGCACGGCCGCGCTGTGCGTGCCGTAAGCGCGCTGCGCGCGTCACATACGGGAAGGCCGACGCGGCACGCGGGACCTTGGAGGTGCTGCGCCCGGCTTTACCGCTCCAAGCGGTAGAAGCCGGGCTGGCCGAAGCGGTCGCGGCAGAAGCGGAGGGGGACGTCGGCCTCGGGGTCGTGGGTGACGCGGACGCCATTCCAGAGGAGGCGGGGTTCGTAGCTGCGGAGGTCGGGGGCGACGTAAACGGCGGTGCCTTCAAGGATGCGGAGTTCGGGCCAGGAGAGGTCCATGGGGAAGACATAGCGGCGGGCGACCCAGGCCATGTTGACGGTAACGCCGAGGCAAAGGAGGAGGCAGACTCCGGGACGGAGCCGGGAGGCGCCGATGGCGGCGGCCGCGGCGGCGGCAAAGCCGGCGAAGTGGAGCCATTTGACGGGGGCGCGGATGTCGCGGAGGAGGGGAACCTCCAGTACCATATTATAGAGGGGAGCGAAGCGGCCGAAGGCCAAGACCAGCGTGACCGCAAAGCAGCCGATCCAGAAGGGGAGGTCGGAGACGCAGGGGTCTGTGCGGCGGCGGCGCCAAAAGACGACGGGAGCGAAGAGGGCGAAGGCGACGGTGAGGATGCCGAGGTGGACGGCATGCTGGCGGTAGGGCATCCCGGGGGCTCCCATGCGGCCGCGGTAGGGTTCGGGGTCGAAGGGATAGGACGTGTACCCGATGGAGCCGGGCAGGAGGAATTCGCGGCAGTCCTCAGGCGGCAGGGACCAATTGGTCACGAAGCGGTCGTGTGCCGCGCGGGCGGTTGAGGGGTCGGGGGCGTCTTGGGTGGCCTGGGTGAGTTGGGTATCGCGGGTCGTTTTGGCGGCGCCGAAGGCTTGGGCGAAGGAACCGTTGAGCCAAGCCGCGAAGAGGAAGACTCCCAGGGCGGTGACCATGAGGACGAGGAGGCGGCGCCACGGCAGGGGGGAGCGGAAGACGAGCCAGAGGGCGTAGGCAGCGAGAATGACGCAGCCGAAGAGCCAGATGTCGGGCTGCAGGGCAAGGCCGGGGACCAGGGAGAGGCCGAGGGCGACGGCCCAACGGAGCCGGCCCGTGCGCAATGTCCAGGCGAGGGCAGCCATGGAGAGTGACCAGAGGGCGAGAGTATCGACGACGCCGCGGTGGCCGGCGCAGAAGAGGGTGAAGAAGTAGCCCATGAAGGCGGCGCAGAAGGCGCCGAAGGCGGCGGGGCCCCAGGGCATCCGATTGGCCCGGAGGACGCCGAGCATGCCGAGGCCCATGAGGGCGGAGGCGAACCAGAAGGTGGCTTCGTAGGCCCAGTGGTACCCGATGAGGCCGGTGAAGAGGTGGAGGGGCGCGACGGGTTGGGTGAAAAGGGCGCGCCAGGCTTCGCCGCGGGTGAGGGGCGCGACGGGGGCGTCGGGCGCGACGAAGACGAGATCGCGCGGGAGGACGGGCCAGAAGGCCGCGGCGATGCCGCAGCAGAAGAGAAGGACAAAGAGGCCGGCCAGGATGAAGCCGCCGTGGCGCCTGAGGAAGTTCATGGCAGCAGTATACCCCGAACGGCTGTCCGACCACAACCTCCCCACCCCGCCGGCGCCGTCATGGGGCGCGGCGGATATGCTATACTTCCCCATTGTATTTTCCCTTCCCGAGGACAGTGCATTTATGGAAGAAAAGACCACACCCGCCGCCGAATCGGATACCGCGCGGCACTTTCTCCGTCAGTGGATTGAAGAGGACCTGGCGGCCGGCCGCAACGACGGCACGGTCGTGACGCGGTTTCCGCCGGAGCCCAACGGCTGGATCCACATCGGCCACGCCAAGGCGATCTGCGTCGATTTCGGCATGGCGGCGCTCTTCAACGGCCGCTGCCATCTGCGCATGGACGACACGAATCCCTCCAAGGAGTCGGAGGAATTCGTCGAGGAGCTCAAGCGCGACATTTCCTGGCTGGGATTCAGCTGGGACGGGTTTTATTACGCCTGCGACATGTTTGACACGATGTGGGCCATTGCCGAGGAGCTGATCCGCCGCGGTCAGGCCTATGTCTGCGACCTTTCGCAGGAGGCGTGGAAGAGTTACCGCGGCGTACCGACGCGCCCGGGCACGCCGTCGCCTTACCGGGAGCGGAGCGTCGAGGAGAATCTGGACCTCTTCCGCCGGATGCGGGCGGGCGAATTCGCCGAGGGCGAGCACTGCCTGCGCGCGAAAATCGACATGGCCTCGCCGAACATCCATTTCCGCGATCCGGTGATTTACCGCATCGTCCATCTGCCGCACTACCGCACGGGGACGGCGTGGCACTGTTATCCGATGTATGACTTCGCGCACCCGATCGAGGATGCGCTCGAGGGCGTGACGCACTCGATGTGCACGCTCGAATTCGAGGTGCACCGGCCCCTTTACGATTGGGTCATCGACCGCCTGGCCGAGCAGGGCCGCCTGGTCGTGCGCAACGGCAGGACCATCCGGCCGCAGCAGCGCGAGTTCGCCCGTCTGAACCTCTCCTACACCGTGATGAGCAAGCGCCTCCTGCGCCAGCTGGTCGAGGAGGGGCGCGTGGACGGGTGGGACGATCCGCGCATGCCGACGGTGGCGGGTATGCGCCGCCGCGGCTACACGCCGGAGGCAATCCGCGAATTCTGCGAGCGCATCGGCGTCTCGAAGTACGAGTCGCAGACGGACCTGGCGCTGCTGGAGTGGTGCGTCCGCGACGATCTGAACCGCCGGGCCATCCGCCGCATGGCGGTGCTCGACCCGATCTGCCTCGTGATCGACAATCTGCCCGAGGGCGAGGAGCTGACGGCCGAGGTCGCCAACAATCCCGAGGACCCGACGGCGGGCACCCGCACGCTGCGCTGCACGCGCGAACTCTGGATCGGCCGCGACGACTTCATGGAGGTGCCGGCGAAGAAGTTCTTCCGCGTGACGGTGGGCAACGAGGTCCGCCTGCGCGGCGCCTGTCTCTTCACCTGCACCCATCTGGTGAAGGACGCCGAGGGCAACGTGACCGAGATCCACGGCACCTACGACCCCGAGTCGAAGGGCGGCAACCCCGCCGACGGCCGCAAGGTCAAGGGGACGATCCACTGGGTGAGCGCCAAGTACGCCGTGCCCGCCGAGGTGCGTCTCTACGACCGCCTCTTCACGGCCGAAAACCCGATGGCCTTCGCCGAGGGCGGCTCCTTCCTCGATTCGCTCAATCCCGACAGCCTGCGCGTGACGCAGGCCTATGTCGAGCCGGCGCTGGCGGAGGCGAAGCCGGGCGAACATTACCAGTTTGAACGCGTGGGCTACTTCACGCCCGACAGCCGCCTGAGCCAGCCGGGCAAGCCGGTCTTCAACCGGACGGTTTCGCTGAAGGACTCCTTCAAGGGAGGGCGCTGAGCCGTGAAATGCCTTGCCGCGCCGCTGTGCGCCCTCGTCCTGCTGCCCGCCGCCGCGCGGGCGGCCTGCCTGGTCTGCGGGCCGGACGGCACGGAGGGCTGCCCCGGCCTTGAGGCGCACAGCTGCCTCTCGCTCCATTTCGGAATGGCGGAGCGGGCCGAGGACGGGATCTCGCCCCACTACACGGGGGCCCGTCTCGGATTCTGGCACAGCGGCCTTCCGGAGGATGACGTGCTGCGCTTCGTGACGGACGAGCGCTGCTCCCTGACGGGGCTGAGCGTCGAGGCGCTGGCCGACCTCAATGCCGGGGCGCTGACGGGTGCCTCGCTGACGCTGGGCTTCTCGGACTGGGCGGAGGTGACCGGCTGGCAGCTGGCGGGGCTGATGAGCCACGCCGACAGCGTGACGGGCGCCCAGACGGCGCTGCTGATGAACGACGCCGCCGGCGAGGCCACCGGATTCCAGCTCGGCCTCGTCAACCGCGCGGGCATCCTGAAGGGCGTTCAGATCGGGTTGCTCAACATCAACGACTCGGGGCTGACGCTGCCGCTGATCAATATCGGTTTCTGACTGACGCGCCATGACGGCAGGCCTCTGCCGGGCACGGATAGGGTATAATGACGGGCAAACGTTATCCGTCAGAGAAAGAAGGTTTCTGAATGACCAAAATCAAAATCGTCGGCGCCACCGGTTACGGCGGCATCGGTCTGATTGAGCTCCTCGGGCGCCATCCGGACGCCGAGATTACCGCCATCGTGGCGCGTGAGGACGTGGGCCGTCCGATTTCCGACGTCTTCCCGCACTTGGCGGGATTCTGCGATCTGCCGATTCTCGACGCCGAGGACCCGGCGGCGCAGGCGCCGGCCGACGTGGTCGTCTTCTCCACGCCTGACCGCGTGGGCATGTATCAGGCCGAGGCCGCGCTGGCGCAGGGCGCCAAGGTGCTCGACTTCTCGGGCGACTTCCGCTTCACCACGGCCGAGGCCTACGCCGATTATGCCACGCGCCACGGCAAGGACCCCGTCCACGCCGCCCCGCAGCTGCTGGGCAAGAACGCCTACGGTCTGGCGGAGCTCCACCGCGAGGAAATCCGTCAGGCGCCGGTGGTCGGCAATCCGGGCTGCTTCGCGTGCAGCTGCATTCTCGGCCTGGCGCCGGCGGCCAAAGCCCGCCTCTTCGACCCGCGCAGCGTAATCTGCGACTGCAAGACGGGCGTCTCCGGCGCGGGCAAGAAGGTCTCGGCGACCTTCCACTATCCGGCGCGCTACGAGAATATGAACGCCTACAAGCTGGCGGGCCATCAGCACGTCTGCGAGGTGGAGCGCGAACTCTCCCTGCAGTACGGCGAGACGGTCATGCTGACCTTCACCGCCCACGTCCTGCCGATCTGCCGCGGCATCATGAGCACCCTCTATGCCCAGATGGACAAGGCGATGACCGAAGAGCAGGCGATCGATCTCTACCGCGACTTCTACCGCGACTCGCCCTTCGTGCGCGTCTACGGGTCGAAGGCCCCCATCGGCACCCACTGCGTCTCGCGCACCAATTTCTGTGACCTGGTGATCAGCGTCGACCCGCGCGTCAACCGCCTGCGCGTCGTCTCTTACATCGACAACCTGATGAAGGGGCAGGCAGGGTCCGCCCTGCAGAATATCAACCTGATGACCGGCCATCCCGAGACGATGGGCCTGATGTTCTCCGGAATGTATCCCTGAGCCGGCCCCATCGGCCGCTCCCTCCCCCATCCTGACGCGAACCTGAAGGACCGCCATGAAGCAACCGCAGAAAAAAGCCTCCGGCAAATCCGTCAAGCCGACCGCCAAACCGGCGGCCAAAGCCCCCGCCAAACCGGCTGAAAAGCCCGCTTCCAAGCCGGCGGAGAAGGCGGCGCCCGTCATCCGTCCGAAGACCGCTCCGGCCGCCAAGCACGGGCGCAGCGGATTGGGCAAGGGCCTCGGCGCCCTGATTGACGCCCCGGCGGCGCCGGCCGTGCCGCGTTCGCCCATCGCGCCGATTGCCGCCATCCCGCCGCCGAAGCAGGTCAGCGAGCGCCTCGCCGGCAGCGTGCTGACGGTGCCGGTGGGGGAGGTGAACCGTTCGCCCTGGCAGCCGCGTCAGACCTTTGACGAGACGGCGCTGCGCGAACTGGCCGATTCGATCCGGGCCAACGGCATCATCCAGCCGCTCGTCTGCCGCCGCCGCGGCGACGGGGCCTTGGAGCTGATCGGCGGCGAACGCCGTCTGCGCGCCTCGGTCATGGCCGGGCTCACGCATGTGCCGGTCATCCTCATCGACGCCGAGGACCGCAAGGCGGCCGAACTCGCCATCGTCGAGAACATCCAGCGCGCCGACCTGAACGCCATCGAGGAGGCCGAGGGATACCGCACGCTGGGCGAGCGCTTCCATCTGACGCAGGCCGAGGTAGCCGAACGCGTCGGCAAGGCCCGCACCTCGGTCACCAACGCCCTCCGCCTGCTGGAGCTCCCCGACGAGACCAAGGCAATGGTCGCCGACGGCCGTCTCTCCGCCGGCCACGCCAAGGCCCTGCTGGGCCTGGAGAATCCCGAGGACCGCATCCGCCTCGGCCGCCGCGCCGTGGCCGAATGCCTCTCGGTGCGTTCAGTCGAGCGCATGGTGGCGGCGGCCAATACGCCCGCCCAGCCGCCGCGCCCGGCGCGTCAGGACATCCCGCCCGAACATCTGCGCGACCTGTGTGACAGACTCCACGCCTTCTTCGGCACGGCAATCCGTCTGACCTCGGGCAAGACCTTCTCCAACGGCCGCCACGTCCATGGCACGCTGGAGGTCGATTTCTACAACAACGACGAGCTCGACCGCATCCTCTCCCTGCTCGGCATCCGTCTGGACTGAACCGCCCGTGACCGTGCCCCGGCCGAGACTCCGCGCCACAGCCGCGTCCCTTCTGGCGGGGGCGGCCCTCGCGTGCTGCGGCTGCGGGGGCGCTTCGCCGCCCGACCCGGCCCTCGGACAGGCGGCCCTGGACGAGGCGCTGGCGCTGATCGAGGCCCATCCCGACCGCGCCGCGGGCCCGGCCTCCCGCGCGGCGGCCGCGTGGATTGCGTCGCGTCTGCCGGAGGGGGCGAAGACGGAGACCTTCCCCTCGCCGCGCGGTACGCTGGCCAACGTCTCCTACGCGCCGCCCGGCGTCTCCCCGGCGGCCGTGCTGGTCTCCCATTTTGACACCAAAGTCGGCATTCCCGGCTTTGTCGGCGCCAACGACGGCGCCTCGACGACGGGGTTGCTAATCGCCCTTGCGCGCCATACCGACCTGCCCGTCCTCTACCTCTTCGTCGACGGCGAGGAGTGTGTCGCCGAGTACGGCGCCGACGACGGGCTCCACGGCAGCTGGCACGCGGCGCGGACGGGATTCGGCGGCGACCTGCCCGTCATTGTCCTGGACATGCTCGGCGACGCGGACTGGAATCCGATCGTGGCCGGCAACGGTTCGGCGCGGCTGAACGCCGTCATTCTGCGGGCGGCGGACGATCTGGAGCTACCGGTCCGCGAAGGCCATGCCGTCATTGACGACCACATCCCCTTCGTCGCGGCCGGACGCGCCGCCGCCGACATCATCGATTTTGACTACGGCCCGGCCAACGGCTATTGGCACACGGCCGCCGACACCCCCGAGCGTATCTCCGCCGATTCGCTGGCCAAGGCCGCGGCGCTGATCCGGCGCACCCTTGAACTCTTAACGAAGGAAACCCCATGATTACCGTACTGCTCAATCTGATTGTCGCCCTGCTGGTGGCCATCGTCCTGCCCGTCACGGGCGTGATGGCCTGGTACTGGTCGGTGCCCCTGGGCCTGCTCTGCTTCATTGCCGTCCAGATCGGCATCACCCTGGTTCTCCGCCGCCGCATGGCCTCGGTCAGCGCCGCCGTCGAGGCCATCACGAAGCAGGCCCAGGCCAGGATGCACGCCAAGCTCCAGCGCTGGCGCACGAAGCCGGTCTCCAGCGCCAAGCTCGCCGAGGCCGAACTCACCAAGGACCGCGACGCAATGATCGACGAGATCCGCGCCGTGCTGGCTCCGCTCTACCGCTACCGCCTCTGGATCCCGCTGATGGACCGCCAGCTGGCCACGATGGAGCTCCAGTTCGCCTGGCAGAAGAAGGATTACGCCCGCGTGGACGAGCTCCTCCCGCGCGCCCTGCTGATCGACCCGATGCTTGTCTGCATCCGCCTGGCCCGCATGTGGCAGAAGGACGCCACCGACGAGGAGCTGCTCAAGGTCTTCCGCAAGTCCGTCCGCCGCGCCCGCTACGACACCACCGCCCTCCTCTATGCCACAATGGCCTGGATGATGGTCCGTCACAACAACATCGACGAGGCCTTCCGCCTGCTCAACGAGGCCGACGAACGCAACGAGCATCCCGTCATCAAGCAGAACCGCGACCTGCTGGCCAACAACCGCGTCAACCAGTTCTCCAACGCCGGCTTCGGCGATCTCTGGTATGCCGTCGGTCTGGAGACGCCCAAGGTCCGCACGGCCCGTCAAAACCGCCAGACGGCCGGCCGCTACTTTATGTAAGGAGGGCCCGAGGCCATGTCCCCGGAAGCCGCCGCCACCGCCCCCGAATCCGCCCCGGAAGCCCGGGAGGGCCGCCATTTTCCCGGCCTGCCCGTCGGCACGGCGGCTCTGCCAGGGCTCCTAATCCTTTTCCCCGCGGCTGTCGCCCTCTGCGGACGGCCACTGACGGTCGCGGCGGCGCTGGCGGTCTGCCTGATGCTCGGCTACGCCTGCCGCTGCCTGAAACCCTTTCTGGCCGTTCTGGCCGCCGCATTCCTGATCAATGCCTGCGTGCTGTCGGGCTTTGCAATCTTCAGTGACACCGACGATTACTGGATGCCGGCGGTGCGCTTTCTGGCGTCGGCCGTCCCAATCGTCCCCGACGGCGGATACGCCGAGATTCACCTCATGATGGGCTACCCGGCCGGCTTCATGCGCTGGGGGGCGGCTCTTTACCGATTGACCGGATGGGTCGATGCCGCGGCTGCCCTGCCGCTGATTCTGGCGCCCGCCGCCTGGCTGACGGCACGGCGTGCCGGTCTCAGCCGAATTGCGGCAACGGTACTGACGGCCGGGCCGCTGACACTCTTCGGACTCTTCAATCCGATGCCCGATGCGTCGGTCTACCTGCTGCTACTGACGGCCGCGCTGGCGCTCCGCGACCGGACGGCCTACGCGCTGCCCTTGGGCGCGGCGCTGCTGGCGTGCTGGCTCAAGCAGACGGCCTGGATCCCGACCTTTTTCATCCTGCTGGTGCTCCTGCGCAGCCATCCGCGCCATATCCCAAAGACGCTGGCCGCCGGCCTCACGGTCGGCGTGCTGATGATTCCCTTTGTCCGCGCCGTTGCCTCCGGGCTCGTCAGCACGGCGGACTTCTATGACATGGATGAAACCGCCAAAGCCATGGGCTACTGGGCCCGTCAGATTTATGCCTATCTGGGACACGGCCTCATCCCCGGACCGACGCCGCAGTTCAACGTCGCCGTCGGTGGAGGTGACGGCGGCGGGGTGGATGGGCTGGGCCCCTTCTTCCGCCTCACCGTCTGGGCTTTTCTCGCTGTGCTGCTCTTCTGCCGGCGCCGCCTGACCGGATGGGGCACAGTGATTCTGGTCTGCTGGGCAGGCGTGCTGACGGTGCCGACGGTCTACATCGGGTACGCCCGGTACACGCCCTTGGTCTATCCAGCGGTAATGCTACCGTTGCTGCTGGCCTTCCCGCGCCTCGCCGTGGTTCCGGCCGCGCTGGTCTGCGCGATGCCGGCGGCGTGGATTGGCTGGCGCGTGATGCGCTCCTCCGAGAATCTTTACGCGCTGTCGCCGGCCGTGACGGCCGTTCACGCCGACGGCTACAACGTCCGCTGCGCCTTCCGCGATCGTCTCGCCGACGAGCCTCAGCCGATTCTCTCCGGTTCGCTGGCCTACACTTACGCGGGCACGGGGGACTTCCCGCCCATGCCGCGCGCCGCGGGGGACCACCGGCTGACGCCGGCGGCGGAGAAGGCCCGCGGCATGCTGCGCTACGCTGTCGCCGAATGGCTTCCCTACGCCGTCTCCCATCTGCCGGAGACGGCCCTTCAGACCGTCCGGTACCGTTGGCATCTGCTGACGGCACCGAGAGGAGAGAGCGATGGAATTCAAAACCCTTGATTTGGATGCCCTTGCCGGACTGCTGCCCCTCTTCCGGGCGCAGGGTTTCCGGATGAGCGACTACACGGCCGGCTTCCGCCATATGTGGCGCCACTATATCCGCCAGAGCTACGCCATGGAGGCCGGCTGCCTCTGCATCCGCGCCTGTATCTCCGGCGAGCCGAAGTTCTCCTATCCCCTTTCGCCCGACGGCGACGGGGCGGCCGAAGAGGCGGCGCTGACGGCGCTTGAGGCCTGGTGCGTGGCCCACGAGGAGCCTCTGCGGCTCATCTCCATCCCCGCGGAGCGTCTGGCGCAGGTCACGCAGCGCTACGGGCGCAGTCTCAATCTCACCAATCCCCGCACCTGGCGCGACTATCTCTACCGCGCCGAGGACTTCGTCACCTACGCGGGCAAGCGTTTCTCGGGGCAGCGCAACCACGTCTCGAAGTTCCGCCGGGCCTACCCCGAGGCGACCTTCCGCCCAATGACGGAGGCCGACCTGCCTGCGGCCGAGGCCTTCCTTGAGACCTACGCCGAGCGCCAGTACGCCAAGAACTCCTTCATCGCCAACGAGGAGCTCAGCGGGACGAAGGACATGCTGCGGGTCTTCGGCCGGCTCGGCCAGATCGGCGGGATGCTCTGGCATGAGGAGAAGCCGATTGCGCTGACCTTCGGCGAGATCTCGGGTGACACGCTGGTCATCCACGTCGAAAAGGCGCTGGTGGGGTATGACGGCGTCTATCCGACCGTGGCCCAGGAATTCGCCAGACACGTGACGTCGGGCCATCCGGAGGTCGCCTTCATCAACCGCGAGGACGACGCCGGCGACTGCGGGCTGCGCAAGTCGAAGCTCCAGTACAATCCGATTCGCATCCTCGACAAGTACACGGTGATTCCCCACCGCGTCATCGACGAACTCACCCAGCCGCCAATCATCGATTCGCCCCGCCTGCGCCTACGCGCCGTGACCGACAAGGAAGTCCATGACTTCGGCAGGCTCGCCCGCGACGTCCACCGCAACCGCTTCTGGGGTTGGGACTGGCGCACCGCCTGGAAGGAAGAGGGCGACCCGCGCGACGCGTGGTTCCTCGAGAACACGCGCCGCGACTTCGCCGCCCACCACGAGATTTCCCTCGGGCTCTTCGCCGAGGAAGGGTTTGTGGGCGAAGGCGTCTTCCACAACTTCACCTACAGCAACACCGTCGAGATCGGCATCCGCCTCCTGCCCGAGGCCGAGAAGAAGGGGTACGCCTCCGAGGCGGTCCGGGCCATGGCCGATTACGCGCTCTGCTACTGGGGGCTTGAGAAGGCCACGGCCAAGTGCTTCCGCGACAACCTCTCCTCCAAGGCGATGCTTGAGCGCGGAGGTCTCCGTCAGAGCGGCGAGGACAAGACCTTCTTCTACTTCGCCCGGACCGCCAAGAACTGACCGTCAGGCCCTGTCATGCCGCGCGCGCTCGAACTGCTGCTGGTCATCGTCACGCTCCCGCTCTGGGGGGCGCTGATTCTGCTGACGGCGCTGACCGTGCTGCTGACCGAGGGGCGGCCGGTCTTCTTCCGGCAGGTCCGTCCGGGACTCGGCGCGAAGCCCTTCACGCTGATCAAGTTCCGCACGATGCGTCCGGGGGAGGAACCTGACGCCGAACGGATGACGCGCGTGGGACGCTTCCTGCGCAGGACCTCGCTGGACGAACTGCCCGAACTGCTCAACGTCCTGCGCGGCGAGATGGCGTTGGTCGGGCCCCGGCCGCTGCTGATGGCCTACCTCGCCGAGTACACGCCCGAGGAGGCGCACCGCCACGATGTCCGTCCGGGCATCACGGGATTGGCGCAGATCAACGGGCGCACCGACATTCCCCGCGACGAAAAGATCCGCTGGGACCTGAAGTACATCCGCGAACGGTCCACGCGGCTCGACTTCTCCATTCTCTTCCGCACCGTCTTTCACCTGAAAGGATCCTGATATGCGCCGAATCCTCCCGCCCCTCTTTGCTCTGCTCTGCTGCGCCGCCGTCGCGGCACCCGTGCCGGAGGCCGAGCGTCCCTTCCGCCCCGCGCCGCTGACGGTGACGGAGAACCGCGTGCCGCTGCGCGTGAACCCCGCCAACGGGATGCAGCTGCTCGACGCGACGCTCAACGGCGTGCCCTGCACGTTGCTGCTCGACACGGGCGCGAGCCACACGACCTTTGACCTCGCCTTCCTGAAGACGAAGCTGCCGGATCTGCCGCTGAAGCCAATCGAGCTGGGCGGCACGACCAACGTCGACGGGGCACCGAAGGCCTTTCCGGTCTTTTCGCTGAAACTGGGGTCGGCGGAACTGACCAAGTTTGTCGGCATGGCGCTGCCGCTCGATCACCTCTCCGAGGCGGTCGGCGAACGGGTCGACGGCATTCTGGGAATGAACACAATGGCTTACGCGCCCTTTCGCCTCTCGCTGCGGGACGCGTCGGTGACGTGGTATCCGACGATGCCCGAGGTGCCGGGGGCCGTGACGGTGCCGGTGCTGCAGGGGACGGGCGACAACGCCTTTCACGTCATTGCCTCGCGCGGCGGCGAGGGAAAGACCTTCCCCGCGCTGATTGATTCCGGGGCGAGCATGACCTTCATGGATGACAGGCTCTGGCCCGCCGCGGGCGAGGCCGCGGCCATTTCCGCGGCCGGCGTCAACGAGGTCATGGCCCTGAACGTGAAACGGGGCGAGCCGGGGGAATTGGCCCTGGGCGCCTTCCGTCTGCCGATCCGCCCGCTGCTCTCGCACGGCGAGATGCCGCTCCTGGGGGCTGACAGTCTGCGCGGCGTCGACCTCTACTTCGATGTCGACGCGCGCGTCCTGAGGATGGCGAAGTGATGAAGGACGCCGCCACACGGGCGCTGGTGCTGCCCTACGCCGTCTGGGTCGCGGCCATCGCGCTGACGATGGCCGTGGGCGGATACATGACGCCCTCGTACGTTTACGCGGGCAAGACCGTGCTCTGCGGGATTCTGCTGGCGGCGCTGCGTCCGTGGCGCTACGCGTCGTGCGCGAAGTCGCCATGGGCGGTGACGGCGGGTGTGCTCTTCGGCATCGTCGTACTGGTGCTGTGGGTGCTGCCGGAGATTCTGCCGTGGCCGTGGATGACGGAATGGTACCGCCGCTGGCTGGTGATGATGCCGGGAACGCTGCCGGATTATTCGGCATCGTGGTGCTACGCGTGGCAGAACGGGCCGGCGCTGGCGATTCTCAAGCTGATCGGGAGCGCCTTCGTCATTGCGCCGGCGGAGGAATTTTTCTTCCGCGGGTGGCTGGCGCGGTGGCTGACGCAGCGCGACTGGAAGGCGCTGCCGCTCCAGGCGGTGTCGCGTCAGGCCTTCTGGGTGACGGCGCTGGTCTTCGCCTTCGAACATGACCGCTATGCGGCGGGACTTTTGGCGGGGCTCGTGTACGGGGCGCTGACGGTCCGGACGGGGTCGCTCCGCGCCGCCATCGTGGCCCACGTGACGACGAATCTGCTGCTGGGGATTTACGTGCTGGTCTCGGGGGATTACGGCTTCTGGTAAGCCGGTCCCGCTTCATTGCCTGCGCCGCCCTTATTTCATGGAGGGCAGGACGATGCCGCGCATGATGACGCGCTGGCAGAGCAGGAAGACAATGGCCGTGGGGACGGAGATGATGACGAAGCCCGCCATCACGACCCACGGGCTGCCGGCGAACTGCTGACTGAGCTGGTACATCCAGACCGAAAGGGTCCAGTGGCTCTGACGCTGGCAGACGAGCAGGGCCCATTCCCAGGAATTGTAGGCCGCAACGAAGGCGTTGAGGGCGTTGACGGCGAGGATGGGCGTCGTCATCGGCAGGGTAATGTGTCGGAAGATCTGCCATTCGTTGGCGCCGTCGATGGCCGCGGCCTCATAGAGTTCGCGCGGGAGACCATCGAAGAACCCCTTTAGGATGAAGATGGAGAGGCCGTTGGCCACGGTCGGCAGGACGAGGGCGGCAAAGGTGTTGAGCAGGCCGAGCTCGCGGATGAGCATGAAGCCCGGGATGGCCGTGACGGCGGCCGGGAAGGCCATCGTCGCCAGCAGGAAAAGGAGAATGGTTTCGGTGCGGCGCAGGCTGAAGCGCGAGAGGGCGTAGGCGGCGAGGGGATTGACCGTGAGGGTCGCCAGCAGCGTCAGCAATACGAGGATGACCGTATTGCCGAAAGCAGAGCCCCGCAGGAAGAGGGCGTCGAGGATGGTGCGGTAGTTGGCCGTGACGTCGCGGAGGAGGAGGGCGAGGCCATCGTCTCGGTAGGTGATGACGTAGGCCTGCGCGGCGGGCAGGGGGACGTCGCGCCAGTCCGCGGCGGCTGTGCCGTAGGCGGCGTTGAGCGCGTCGAGGGTCCCGTAACGGGTCTTCAGGAAGGTCTGCCATTCGGCCTCGGGGGATGTGGCCGTCAGGAGGCGGAGGGGCAGCGTGCCGACAAAGCCGCGCCAGAGGGTGGAATTTTCATAGGCATGGAGGGGCACGTCGGCCAGAGAGGCCGGGACGGGGTTGCCTGTCAGCGTGGCGTAGGCCTCGGGCGTGCGGCACTGGCGGGCCACCCAAGCCTGCCAGAGGGCGGTGCTTTCGGGACAGACCGTGACGCGCAGGAGACGCTTCGGGTAGGCCTCGGAGACGAAGCGCTGCCAATCCGGGTCGGCGGCATCGCCGGGAAAGCGTGCGGCCGGGAGGGCATGACGTTCGCGCCAACGGTCCCAGAGCGGCGCGATGCGGTAGGGCCGCGTGCGGGTGTAGGCCATGCCGGGAGTCCTGCCGCGCAGGTAAGCTTTGAAGTCCTGCCAGAGGTCAGTCTTGGGGTCGTCGGTCGGCCAGTCCCAGTCGGGATAGTGGAGCGGCACGCGGGCCTGCGCGCGCATGCGAATGCCGTAGAAGGAGGCGTAGCGGATGTCCCAGACGCGGTTGAGTTCGGCTAGGGCGACCTCGGGGCCGCGGTTTCCGGTGCGTTCCTCGAAGACACGGCGGACGTAGGGAGCGATGTCGCGTTCGTCGTAGGTGCAGACGGAATTGCGGACGTCATAGGACGCGTTGAAGTCGGCGTAGTCGCGGGCCATGCGTTCCCAGCGCGCGGCGGTCTCCGAATCCTCCAGACCGTCGAGCCAGGGACGGACGAAGGTGCGGACCGCGTCGGGTTCGCGGGCCACGACGGCCCAGCTCATCCAGTGGGCCGGGGCGTCGGGGAAGGTTTCACGGGGGAAGGAAGGATGGAAGACGGCCAGCACGCGCATGAAGCGGTCTTCGGCATTCCAGAGGGAGCGGAGGACAGGGGAGTAACGGCGGTAGTCGTAGCGGTTGGTCATCGACCCCGTCACCATCATGAGGAAGGGCCAGACCATCGTCACCGCGCCCAGCGTCAGCACCAGATAGATAAGGCCGAGGATCAGCCTGGCCTTGAATGTCCGCCGTTCGACAGGAAGAATAATCATGAAGGGAATTCCGTAGGGGTCGCGTGACGCTTCGGGGCGCAGTATAGCATATCCCCGGGCGCCTTCCCGGTGGCACGGAGGCGGGCAGGCGTGCTATACTTTGCGTCCTCTCGCCGAAAATCAGGAAGGCCCGTGACAGCGCTCAACGCAGAAGACCTTGTGACCGTAAGGGTGACGGAACGCTCCGCCTCCCCGGGAGTCTTTCGCAAGTTCGTCGTGCCGCGGCGTCTGGCGCTGGAAGATCTCCACCGCGTCATCCAGGTCGCGTTCGGGTGGAATCCGGAGACGCCCTTCGAATTCTTCATGGGCACGGGGACCAAGGAGCGGTCAATCTTCGACCTCTGGAATCCCGTGGACCCGAAGCGCTACGCGATGGTCTCGATGGAGGCCTTCGTGGGATTGGGGACGGGGATCTTCCGCCACGTCTACGACTTCATCCGCTGGCAGGAGCACAGCATCCGCCTGCTGAAGCGTATCCCGAAGGCGCCATGCTGGACCTGCGTGGCGACGCGCGGGCCGGATCGTCTGGAACCGGGCTTTTTCCGCCCCGCCATTCCGGTTCCCTCCGAGGTGACGCGCCGCATTCTGGCCGAAGTGGTCCGCCGCGAACCGACGCTGCGGCCCTGACTTTCCCTTTCCCCGCCCTCCGTTATCGGCATCGCCCCGGGATGCGGCCGCGCAGGATTCTGTGCCGGGCCGGTGTGCTATAATGGCCTTTCAAGACAAACCACAACGCAAGAGGAGTTTGCCCAATGGACAAAACGATGTACGACCCCGAAGCCTGGGTAACCCGCAGCGGCAGCCGTGCCGTTTCAATCAATCGAATCTATAACTTTGTATACGGCTGGATGACGGTCGGACTTGTCGTCTCCGGTCTTGTCGCCTGGTTTGCGGCCACCCGCATACCCCTGCAGACGCTCGGCCGTCTGATGATCCCGGCGACGATTGTCGAGATCGGTCTGGTGCTGCTGCTCTCGCTGGGCTTTCGAAAACTGGCCCCGATGGCTGTATTGCTCGCCTTTCTGGCCTTTTCGGCCATCAACGGCCTGACGCTCTCGGTCTACTTCCTCGTCTACAGTATCGGCACGCTGCAGACAGTCTTCTTCATCACAGCGGGGACCTTCGCCGGCATGGCGCTCTTCGGCACGCTGACCAAGATGAATCTCAGCGGCATCGGAGGTCTCTGCGGCATGGCGCTCTGGGGCATCGTGATCGCCTCGGTCGTCAACTTCTTCCTCGGCAGTTCCGGTCTGGATGCGGCCATCAGCTACATCGGCGTGCTGGTCTTCGTCGGGCTGACCGCCTGGGATGCCCAGAAAATCCGGATGCTGGCCGAGAGCGAGGGAATGCTGGACGCCCCGATGACGCGCAAGCTCGGCATTCTCTGCGCCCTGCAGCTCTACCTCGACTTCATCAACCTCTTCATCTTCCTGCTCCGCATCCTCGGCGACAGGAACCGCGAGTAATCCCTCCGCGCGAAAGGACCCCCGCAATGCTCAAGCATCTGACCGCTCTGGCGCTCATCTGCGCCGCCGTGCTCTGCCGTGCCCAGATCCAGGTGGGCGTGCAGCTCTTTGACATGTACGGCACCGAAGCCGTCATGCTGATGGACCGCGACCAGTTCAACGAACTCCGGGCCGAGATTACCGAAGAGACCCGCGTCTTCCGCAAAGCCTTTGCCAACGTCAAGAAGCAATGGGACACGCAGTACAAAGAGGCCGTTAAAGCCGGCAACAGGGATTTCCCCAAATTCCCCAGCAAGAAATTCATCGAGCCCCGCAAAATCAAGAGCAAGACGCTGACCACCGAGAAGGCCGCCAACGAATGGCTTACCAAACAGGCTGCCCGCGTCGACGCCGCCATGGCAGCCAAGGCCAAACAAATCGAGGCCTACAACAAAGGCGCCGGCGGGGCCATCATCAGCGGTTACAGCGGGCGCGACGACAAGAAAGCCCGCCGTAAGGCCGAGAAAAAAGAGATGGAGCTCGCCACCATGGAGCACCTCGGCGAAATGGTCGAGGTCGAAATGGCCACGCTGCTCAAATACAACCGCCCCGTCCCCCGCAACTTCGTCTACGATCCCGTCGCCGGGGCCTCCAAGCAGGTCAGCGAGCTGATTGCCAAACAGAACGAGGCTCTCGAAGCCTACCGCAAACGCAAAGCCGAAGCCGAGGCCGCGCTCGGCGAAGCCGGCGAGGAGTGACCCTCCTCCGCAATCCGACACAGAAGCAGCATGACAGACACACGCATTCCCATTCTTGACTGGTCCATTGACGCCCCGTCCCCGCAGGTCGAGGCCTTCCTGAAACGTCCCGCCTTCGACGAGGCCGCCGAAGCGGCCGCGGCCCGTTGTCTGGCCGACATCCGTGCCCGCGGGCTTGACGCCGTGCTCGAGGCCTGCCGGACCTTCGACAAGGCCGACCTCACCCCCGCAACCATCCGCCTCACCGAGGCCGAAATCGCCGCCGCAGAAGCGGCCTGCGACGAGACGGTGCGCCGCGCCATCCATCAGGCCGCCGAACGCATCGAGGCCTTTGCCAAGGCTGGTCTGCGCGCCGACTGGACGATGGAGACCCCGCACGGCGGGCGTCTGGGCGAACGCTTCCACGCCATGGACCGCGTGGGCGTCTACATCCCGGGCGGCACCGCGCCGCTGGCCTCCACCTCGCTCATGACCGTTGTCCTGGCCAAGGCCGCCGGCGTGAAGGAGATTGTGGCCTGCACGCCCAGCCGCGGCGGCCTGGAGGTCTCTGCGCCGCTGGTTTACGCTCTGCGTGTCGCCGGCGCGACCGAAATTTACCGCGTGGGCGGCATTCAGTCCATCGGCATGATGGCCTACGGCGCCGGCATCGAACCCGTCGAACTTATCGCGGGGCCGGGCAACGCCTTCGTCACGGCGGCCAAGCGCCAGGTCTACGGCATGGTCGCCATCGATCAGGTCGCCGGGCCCTCCGAAATCTGCGTCCTTGCCGATCAGGCCGGCAAGGCGAAGTGGATCGCCGCCGACCTGCTCTCGCAGGCCGAACACGGCAGCGGCCACGAGAAGAGTTTCCTCGTCACCGATTCCCGCGCCTTCGCCGAGGCCGTCAGCCGCGAACTCTACGCGCAGCTGGAGACGCGCGACCGCCGCGCCATCATCGAAAGGATGATGGGCAATGGCGGCATTCTCTTCGCCGTCGTCCCCAACCTGAAGCGCGACGGCGTGACGCTCTGCAACCGGTTCGCAGCCGAGCACTTGGAGCTCCAAGTGGCTGATGCCGAGGCGGTGCTGCCGCTCATCAACTGTGCCGGCGCGGTCTTCGTCGGTTACTGGACGCCCGAAAGCGCCGGTGACTTCGTGGCCGGTCCCAGCCACGTGCTGCCGACAGGCGGTGCGGCCCGGATGTTCAGCGGCCTCACGGCCGACACCTTCCGCCGCCGCAGCTCCTTCGTCGAATTTTCCAAGGCCGACCTCGCCGAGACGCGCGAGTCCATCGAGACCTTCGGGCGCCTCGAGGGTCTGGACGCCCACGCGTACGCCGCGACCGTCCGCTTTGAGGCATGAGGAAGCCCACGGCCTGAAGCTCTGTGCTCCGTAGGCGTGCCGGCCACGTTAACCGCAGTCTCCTCGCTGGGACAACAGCCCCGCCCCTGAGGCCGGCGACCAAGACATCAGGCCCTCGGCAACTGCCGGGGCCTTTTCACTGCAGGCCGGGGAGCGGAGCCGCAAGACGCGCGGCGCAGCGCCCCGGTGCCCCTGGCCCAGGTTCGTCGGCAATCCGGCGCAGGCGCCGCAGCGGGCAAAGCTCCGCGGATGCGGAGCTTTGCTATAATAGCGAGAACGATTTTTCAGGGAGTCAGAGACGATGCAGTTACCGATCCGAATGGTTATTCTGGGCGCGGGGGACCGCGGCCGTACCTATGCTTCTTATGCGCTGGCCTATCCCGACCGCGTGAAGGTCGTCGGCGTGGCCGACATCAATCCGGCGGCGCGCGAGGCGGTGGCCAAGGCGCACAATCTGCCGCCGGAGGCGGTGTGGGGGGATTGGTCCGAGGCCATCGCGGCAAATCCGGAGTGCGACGCAATGACGGTAACGATGCCGGACGCGGTGCATCTGGAGCCGGCGCTGGCGGTGCTCGATCTCGGCCATCACCTGCTGCTGGAGAAGCCGATGGCGCGCGCCTGGAAGGATTGCGCGAAGCTGGCGGAGAAGGTCCGCGAGAAGAAGGACCGCCTGGTCATCGTGGGGCACGTGCTGCGCTACACGGTTTATTTCCGCAAGATCAAGGAACTGATCGACAGCAAGGTCATCGGGGACGTCGTGAGCATCCGTCATCTGGAGCCGGTGGGCTATATGCACGCGGCGCACAGTTTCTGCCGCGGCAACTGGGGCAACGCGGAGCGCGCGACGCCGATGATTCTCCAGAAGTGCTGCCATGACTTCGACCAGTTTGTCTGGTGGCTGGGGCGGAAGTGCACGGGCGTGTCGAGCTTCGGCAGTCTCACGCATTTCAACGCGGCGCACCGTCCGGCGGGAGCCGCGGAGCGCTGCCTCGAGTGCCCGGCGGCCATTGAGCGGGCGTGCCCTTACTCCGCGCGCAAAATTTACCTGGAGCGGCAGGATTACCGTTATCCCTTTGTGGACAAGAGCGACGAGGGAATGGAGAAGCTGCTGCGCGAGACGGATTACGGCCGCTGCGTCTACGCGTGCGACAATGACGTGGTCGACCATCAGATCGTCAATCTCCGCTTTGAGGGCGGCATCACGGTCGCCCATCAGATGGAATCCTATACGTACTGCGGTGGGCGCGAGACACGGATCTTCGGCACCCGCGGCGAAATCATCGGCAACGGCCGCACGCTGACAATCCGCCGATTCGACAACCGGACGACGACGGTCTGGGACAGCGTCCTGGAGGCCGGGAGTCCGGTCAATTCCTCGCACGGCGGCGGCGACTTCGGTTTGATGGACGAATTGGTCCGTCAGCTGACCGCGGGCGACCCGGCCGGTTATCTGCCGATTTTCGAAGCCTCTCTCGAAAGCCACCGGATCGCCTTCGCGGCCGAAGCGAGCCGCCGCGCCAACGGTGCCCTGATGCTGGCGGACTGAGCCGGCCGACAAGGAGCGAACCTCATGAACGATACACGCAAACTGATTGTCACCAGCGCCCTGCCTTACGCGAACGGCGCCCTTCACCTCGGCCACCTGGTCGAGTATCTTCAGACCGACTTCTGGGTCCGCTATCAGAAGATGACGGGCCGTAACTGCGTCTATGTCTGCGCGGACGACACGCACGGCACGCCGATTATGCTGCGCGCGCGCCGCGACGGCATCACGCCCGAGGAGCTCATCGCGAAGTCCTACGAAGCCCGCGTGCGGGAATTCGGTGCCTTCGAAGTGGAGTTCGACCGGTACGGGTCGACCAACTACGACGAGAACCGCGTGCTTTCGGAGGACATTTACGTCAAGCTCCGCGACAAGGGCTTCATCTCCAAGCGCAGCGTCGACCAGCTCTACTGCGAGCACGACAACCTCTTCCTGCCAGGGCGCTTCGTGAAGGGCACCTGCCCGAAATGCGGTGCGGCCGACCAGTACGGCGACGGCTGCGAGGTCTGCGGGGCGACGTACAACGCCAATGAGCTCGTCAATCCCTACTGCTCGGTCTGCGGCGCCAAGCCGGTGATGCGCGCGAGCGAACAGCTTTTCTTCGAACTCGAGCCCTTCCGTGACTGGCTGCGCGAGTGGATTCCGGCCCATACCGACGCCGCGACGGCGGAGAAGCTGCTGGAGTGGTTTAACGAACCCCTGCGCGGCTGGAACATCTCGCGTGATGCACCCTACTTCGGCTTCAAAATCCCTGGCTATGACGACAAGTATTTTTACGTCTGGCTGGATGCCCCGATCGGCTATATGGCCGTACTGACGCGCTGGTGCACCGAACACGGGGAGCATTTTGAGGACTGGTGGCAGAATCCCGAGAGCGAGATCTGCCACTTCATCGGCAAGGACATCACGCGGTTTCACTGCCTCTTCTGGCCGTCGCTGCTGCACAACGCGGGGTACCGCACACCGGACAAAGTCTTCGTGCACGGCTTCCTGACGGTCAACGGCGAAAAGATGTCGAAGTCGAAGGGTACCTTCATCTCGGCCGATACCTATCTGAAGCATCTGCCGGCCCAGGCGCTCCGCTTCTACTACGCGTGCAAGCTCAACGGGTCCGTCGACGACATGGACCTCAACCTGACCGACTTCGTGAGCCGCGTGAATTCCGACCTCATCGGCAAGATCACGAACTTGGCCTCGCGCGGCGCGCAGATGATCAACCGCAGCTGCGGCGGCACGCTCGGGCGCATGGACGACGGGAGCCGCGCGCTGTTGGCGGCCTGCCGCGCCCGCATTCCCGAGGTCCTCGAGGCCTATGAACGGCGCGACTTCTGCCGCGCCATGGTCATCGTCCGCGAGATGGCCGACGAGGCCAACCGCCTCTTCGACGCCAAGGAACCCTGGAAGCTGGTCAAGGTCGACACCGAGGCCACCCGCGCAGTGCTGACGGGCACCCTTAACCTCTTCCGCGTGATGGCCATCCTGCTGAAGCCGGTACTGCCGGTCTACGCGGGTAAGGTCGAGAAGCTCTTCGGCGAAGCGCCCTACACCTTCGCCGATGCCCAGAAGGATATCGAAGGGTGCCCCATCGGTGCCTACGAACATCTCGCCGCCCGCATCGACGCGAAGGCCGTCGAGGCGATGGTCAGCGATTCCCGCGAGGACCTCAGATCCACCGCCAAGGCGACCGTCGACAGCGCCAAGGCCAAGCAGGAGAAGAAGGGCGCGAAGAAATCCGCTATGCCTGCGGTCTTCCCCGAACCGGCCTCGGAGACGATTGACATCGAGACGCTCTCGAAGGTCGACCTGCGCGTCGCCCAGGTGGTTTCCGCCGAGGCCGTGGAGGGCTCCGACAAGCTCCTGCGCCTGATGCTCGACGTCGGCGAGGACAAGCCCCGCCAGGTCTTTGCCGGCATCCGCAAGGCCTACGCGCCGGAGGAGCTCATCGGTCAGCAGATCGTGATGGTGGCCAACCTGGCTCCGCGCAAGATGCGTTTCGGCGTCTCGGAAGGCATGATTCTGGCCTCCACGGGGGCCGACGGCACCTTCCGCGTGATGCAGCCGATGACGCCGACCACGCCGGGCGCCCGTCTGCACTGAGGCGCTCCCCCACCCCTTGCCCCGGCGCGTGACGGCCGTCCGTGCCGGGGGCCGATTAAACACCCACAAGCTGATTCCAATGAAGACATTTACCGATCCCGCCGCGCTGCATGCCTGGTGCGCGGAACAGAAGCGCGCCGGCCGCCGTATCGGTCTGGTGCCGACCATGGGCTTCCTCCATGAGGGGCATCTCTCGCTCATCCGCGAGGCCCGCCGCCATGCCGACGACGTCGTCGTCAGCATCTTCGTCAATCCCACGCAGTTCGCACCCAACGAAGACTACGCCGCCTATCCCCGCGACGAAGCCCATGATCTGGCTCTCTGCGAGGCCGAAGGCGCAGCCGCGGTCTTCCTGCCCAAGCCGGCCGACCTCTACGCGCCCGACGCCTCAACCTGGGTCGAGGAGACGGTCCTGGAGAAGGGGTACTGCGGCGCGCAGCGCCCGATTCACTTCCGCGGCGTCTGCACCGTGGTCGCCAAGCTCTTCAACATCGTCGGCCCCGACGTCGCGGTCTTCGGCCAGAAGGACTTCCAGCAGGCCGCCGTCATCCGCCGGATGGTGCGCGACCTCAACTTCCCCATCGAGATCATCCGTGCACCGATCGTCCGTGACGAAGACGGGCTGGCAAAGTCCTCGCGCAACACCTACCTCACGCCGGAATCCCGCGCACAGGCCCTGAGCCTCAGCCGTTCGCTCCGTGCCGCGAAGGCGGCCGTCGAGGCAGGCGAACGCGATGCGGCGAAGCTTGAAGCGCTCATCCGCGCCGAGACCGAGGCCAATGGCTGGATACCCGACTACGTGACCGTGGCCGACGCCGATTCGCTCGAGCCGCGGACGACGGTGACGCCGGGCCACAACGTCATTCTCATCGCCTGCCGTCAGGGCAGGCTGCGTCTGATCGACAACGTCCTGCTCTGAGCGGATCCGCCGAGAGCACAAAAAAGCGGAGGACCGACGGCTCGGTCCTCCGCTTTTTCATGCCCGCGCGCCGCGCTCAGCGGACGGCGTAGGGGTTGGGGACGTTGTACTGGTGGGAGAAGGCCGCAATGCGCCGCAGGAGCTCCTGCGAGGGATTGGAGGCGTAGTCCGAGAGCAGGTCGAACATCGCGCGTTCGGCCCAGGCGCGGCGGAGGTTGTCCTCCGTACGCGCAGCGGTGCCGAGATCGAAGGAGAAGACCGCATCGTAGGGCGAGGCGGCGGCTTCGCCGCGGAGCTGACAGGTGACGCGGCGGGTGGTTCTCGGCACGCGTCCGTAGAGGACCATCGGCCTGTCGGCATAGAGGTGGGTCAGGTGGCGGGGATGGACCTCGCTGCCGCTGGCGGCGCCGAAGATGAGGGTCGGATTCTTGAGAACGGGATTGCGGATGGACTCGAAGACAGGGACGAGCTCCTCGGCCAGGTGATTGATATTGCCGGCCGTAGCGGTGTTCTCGCCGCGATTGGCGTAGGTCAGCATATCGAGGAAGTAGGGATTCCTCTTTTTCACGCCGAAGGTATAGACGGCGATGTTGCCCTGATTGATACGGGTGAACTCACCGATGATGCGGGCCGTCTCGGTCATGCCGACAGTGGGTTCGCCGTCGGTCACAACGACGGCAATGAGGGGACGCTTGGGATCAGAGGGCAGCGTACGCAGGTCCTGCAGGAGGAGAAAAAGGTCCGTATTGCCGATGGCGCGGAGGGAATCGACGAAGGTCTCGGCCTTGACGCGCGTATCCGGATCGAAGGTCAGCCAGCCGCCCGAGGGGGCCAGGGTGACGTCGCGAAAGGCAAAGATATTGAAGCGGTCGCCGGCGCGGAGGGTATTGAAGAGAGCCGACTTCATGGCCTCCTTGCAGGCGGCCAAGCGGCGGCCGCCGATGGAGCCGGAGATATCCTGGATGAAGACGACATCCTTGGCCAGAATGGGGAGCGCGCCCTCCGGGCGGCGCTTCACGGTGAGGCGATAGTAGACATGACCGGCGTCCTCACGGGTCTCGAAGGTTTCGAGCTTCACCGAGAGGCGGTCGTCGATGGGCTGGTAGCCGCGCCCGGCGTCGGCGGGCAGCGGGACAGCCGCGACGGCTTCGGGCGGGGGCACGGCGGCCAAGGCCTCGGCGACGAGCGAAGAGGCCGCGACATCGAGGGCGGAGGGCACGGCGGCATCAGCCGCGGCCCTGCCGCCCTGGGCGACGAGGAAGTCGAGTCCGGCGCCGGAGCCCATGACGGGCAGGACAGGCGGCATGGCCAAGGCCGACAGGCCGCCATCCTCCTCACCGAGCGAGCTGGAGGCCAGGTCAGGTGCGTCGGGCACGCGGACGATGCGGTCATCGATCGTCCACTTCGGGTCCGGATTGGTGACACGCGTGAACTCCGTGTCGGGAACGGCCACGACGGCCTGACGGACGGAGACTTTGGGGATCAGCGCCTCGGGGAGCGGGGCTTCGGGCGCCTCGACGTCATCCGGCACGAGGCCGCCGGAAGGGATTTCGGCGGCCTCAACAACGGGCACCTCGGGCATGTCCGGAGTGGCCTGTTCGGCGCGTTCGGCCAGATGGTCGGGGAGCGCCTCGGAGTCTGCGGAGGCATCGGGGGCCGCGTCGGCCTCGGCGCGGACCGCGGGGCGCTCGAGGTCGGTCGCGTGAATCAGCTTCCCGATATGAACGGGCGGTAGGTTTTCGGGCGTCACGTAGGCCTGACGGACGGCGTCCATCCGATCCGCGACGTTCTGCAGGCGGGCCTCTCGCAGCCAGTAGACGGCCACAAAGTGGAGGACCACCGAGAGAACGACGGAGACGAAGAGCGCCAGACCGTGGCGTCCGAAGGAGAGGGTGTCGCCGGATTCGGCAGGCGTCATGCTCATGGCAGGTAACGGCGGATCTCAGCGACCGCGGCCGCAGCAGGCCTTGTACTTCTTGCCGGAACCGCAGGGACAGGGATCGTTGCGGCCGACCTTGGTCTGGGCTTTCTTCGCGGGCGGCTCTGCGGCGGGCGCTGCGTCCTGGGCAGATTGGCCCCGGCCAAGGGCGGCCAAGAGGCTCTCGAGCGAACCGTCACCGGCAGTCGGGGGTTCGGCGGATTCGGGCGCGGGCCGACCGAAGCCGGGCACGGTCACGGTGAAGTTTGCGGGGCCCTGCGGGCGGCGAGGACCGGGCGCGGGAGCCGCAGGCGACGGGGCTGACACGGACGCCGGCGCGCGACGGGGCGCGGCGGCCGCAGTGAGGTCGCCGAGGTCCTGATGGGCGGCGACGGCATGACGGGCGGCACGGGCACGCATGGCCATGTAGGCCTCAACGTTGGTCGTGGTCGTAAAGGCGTTGCGCACAACGCCGGTCTTGATGGCCTCCATGAGATCGGAGAACATCTCGAAGGCCTCGCGCTTGAATTCAACCAACGGATCGCGCTGGCCGTAGCCACGGAGACTGACGCTGCGACGGAGGTCATCCATGGCGGCGAGGAATTTTTGCCATTCTTCATCTATCGCGGTCAGGCAGACGATACGCTCAAGCATGGGAAGCATCTCGGGCACCTCACCCTGGCACTTGGACAGGTAGGCCTCTTCGATGCGGGCGTAGATTTCCTTGGTGGCCTCCTGGGGTTTGCCGGCCCAGGTCGCGCAGAGGGATTCAGGGATGTCGACGGGGAAGTTGCGCAGCCAATCGGCCAGTGCCTTGGGATCGGAGTCCTTGAGCGTGGGCAGAAGGGCTTCGCAACGGTCGGCGATGAGATCGTTGAAGATGTCGAGGATGCGTTCGTGGGCGGCGCCGGACTGGGTGAGGATCTCCTGACGGAGCCCATAGATGATGGTGCGCTGGCGGTTCATCACGTCGTCGTACTGGAGCGTGCGCTTGCGGATGGCGAAGTTCTGCTCCTCAATCTTGCGCTGGGCACGTTCGACGGTGTGGTTGAGCCAACGATGCTCAATGGCTTCGCCCTCCTTCAGGCCGAGACGGCTCATGAGACCGGCCAGGCGGTCACCGCCGAAGAGACGCATGAGGTTATCCTCGAGCGAGAGATAGAAGCGGGATGCGCCGGGGTCGCCCTGACGGGAGCAGCGGCCGCGGAGCTGGCGGTCGATGCGGCGGGACTCATGACGTTCGGAGGCGATGACGTAGAGACCGCAGGGACGCTCCTCCAGGAGTTTGCGCAGGGGACGCTTCTCGCCGGCAGGGACGCTGTCCAAGGTGAGGTTGCGGTCGTGAATCTGCTCCTCGCTCATCCAGACGACGCCGGGGCCGAGCTTGATATCGGTGCCGCGGCCGGCCATGTTGGTGGCGATGGTGACGGCGCCGGGCTGACCGGCCAAGGCGACGATTTCTGCTTCCTTGGCGTGATTCTTGGCGTTGAGGACGTTGTGGGGGATGCCGGCCATACGGAGCATGCGGCTGAGGACCTCGGAGGTGTCGACGGTCACGGTACCGAGCAGGACGGGCTGACCGCGGTCATGGGCGGCGCGGACCTCGGCAATGATGGCGCGGTACTTCTCGCGCTGGGTCTTGTAGATCAGATCGTTGCCATCGATGCGGCGGATGGGACGGTTGGTCGGGATGGCAACAACATCAAGATGGTAGATGTCATTGAATTCGGCGGCTTCGGTCTCGGCGGTACCGGTCATGCCGGCGAGCTTGTCGTAGAGACGGAAGTAGTTCTGAATGGTGATGGTGGCAAGGGTCTGGGTCTCGCGCTCAATGTCAACACCCTCCTTGGCCTCGACGGCCTGGTGGAGGCCTTCGCTCCAACGGCGGCCGGGCAGAATGCGGCCGGTGAATTCGTCGACAATCATGACCTTGTTGTCCTGGACGACGTACTGTTCGTCGCGGATGTAGAGGGCATAGGCGCGCAGGAGCTGGTCGACGATATGGAGGCGTTCGCTGCGGGCGGCGAAGGACTCGCGGACGGCGCGGCGGGCGGCCTGGCGGTCCTCGTCGGTCATGTCCTTGCGGCCGTCAATCTCGGCCAGCATACCGGGCAGATCGGGGACGACGTACATTTCCGGGTCATCGGGGGAGATAAACTTCGTCCCCTTGTCGGTAAGGGCGACCTCACGGGTCTTTTCGTCGATGGTGAAGAGCAGGGTTTCGCGGAGTTCACGGGCCTCACGCTTGCGCATGTCGGTAATCATCATCGACTCAACCTGCTCGTGCAGACGGCGGATGGCAGGCTCCTCAAGCATGTGCTGGAACTGTTTGTTCTTCGGCGTACCGTGGTAGACCTGATAGAGACGGCGCATGGCAAGATCGGTATTGCCGGCCTCGATGGCCTTACGGGCCTCGGCCAGCAACTGGGTGCAGATACGGGTCTGCTCGCGGAAGACGCGCTCGACGCGGGGCTTCTGTCCGACGTACTCTCCGGAGGTAGCCCGGCGGGAGGGCCCGGAGATAATCAGCGGGGTGCGGGCCTCGTCAATGAGAATGGAGTCGACTTCGTCGACGATGGCGAAGGCGTGACCGCGCTGAACGACTTGGGCGGGATCGGTGGCCATACCGTTGTCGCGAAGGTAGTCGAAACCGAACTCGCTGTTGGTGCCGTAGGTGATGTCACAGGCATACTGCGCGCGGCGCTCGGCAGGCGTCATCGAATTCTGGATGCAACCGACGGTCAGGCCGAGATATTCAAAGAGATGGCCCATCCACTGGGCGTCGCGGCGGGCGAGGTAGTCATTGACCGTGACGAGATGGGTGGCCTTACCGGTGAGGGCGTTGAGATAGAGGGGAAAGGTGGCGACGAGGGTCTTGCCTTCGCCCGTCTGCATTTCGGCAATCTTGCCCTGGTGGAGGACGATACCGCCGATAATCTGGACGTCGAAAGGAATCATGTTCCACTCAAGGACGTGACCGCAGACCTCGCGGGTGGTGCCGACCAAACGGCGGCAGGCGTTTTTGACGACGGCGTAGGCCTCGGGCAGGATGCTGTCGAGCGACTCACCCTTGGCTACGCGCTCGCGGAATTCGGGGGTCTTGGCTTTCAGCTGCTCCTCGGTGAGCGCCTGATACTGCGCTTCCAGGGCGTTGACCTTGCGCACAATCGGCATCAGGCGCTTGATATCACGTTGATTTTTGGTACCGAAAATGAGTTTCAGGAGGTTCATGCGAATCCTTGTTGCGTTCTGTGAGCTGAATGAGGCGACACTATATCAAAAGCGGCGCCGCGACGCAGTCCGGTGAGATTCCGGCTGCGACGCGGAAAGAGGCCGCCACGGAGACTCCTGACGGCCTTGGGCACTGTGTCGGGCGGAACTTACCAACCAAACGCGCCGCCGCGGTCCTTCTGCTTGGCAATATCGGTAGTCTTCTGGAAGACGGTCCGGCGGTTGCGGTCATTGAGCCGCAGCATGAAGGTGTAAGTCTTCTCGCGGGTGCTGCTGTTGGTGGCCTCGAGCTCCATGATTTTGCCTTCGAGGTAGTAGTCGGCCTTGGAGGCCTCATACGTATTGGTACCGGAGACGAAGGCGTCCTGACGGTTGGCCTCAACGGCGCCGGCATCGGTGGCGATGATGGCGAAGAGGCCGCTGTTGAGCAGGTCTTCCTGAATGCGGCCGGCGACTTGGTCGATGTCGAAATTCAGGCTGCTGTCATTGACGATGGAGCCAAGCATCAGCGAAGGCATACGGCCGCCGGATGTGGCCTTGGCGACGGCAGGCGAGGCCAGCATGGCCTGCACGGTCGTGCCGGCGGCGTTGCGGATATCCTGCAGATCGATGCCGAAGGAGGTGACGGCCTCCGTGCCACCGGCCTGGATGCGGACGGGATCACTGGCGCAGCCGCAGGCAAGCAGGCCAAGCAGGGCGACGGAAACAAGGGCGAAACGGTTCATGGTCTATCCTCTCTCCCGGAGGTGCCGGGATCAATCGTTAAGTTCAAGCAGTTTTATGCGAAAATCCTTGGCGGTGGGGTTCGGCGCGGCGTAGACGAGACTCCGGCTCTCGCGGGCCATCATGCGGATCTGCTGCCACCCCTCGTTAGGAGAAGAGACACGCATGCCATCGCCGTCGTACCACTCCAGCAGCAGATTGAAGGTCTCCGGGTCGGAGGAGAGATTTTCGAGCTCGACCTGCAGGCGCATCACGCCGGTGGCGGCGACGGCCGTGCTCAGACGGGTCACGGCAACCGCGCCGTCCAGACCGGCGTCGGTAACGATACGGGCGTCACGGATGACGGTTGGCATGGCGGCTTTGTCCAAGTTTTCGACGGTATTGACGGTGCTACGGCACCCCGCGGCAATCGCCGTCAGTGTCACAACGGCCAAGACTGTCCTCAGTGTAGGGATCATGGCGGAATTCCTTTCGTTTGTACCGATAAAGTTTAGCGCAGACGGAAGGCGCGGACAATCGCCCGCCCGCCATTTCCGAAAGTGCGTACATAAATGCACCAGGCCGAGCCCTCGGCGCCCAGCTTCACGGTCTGAGACTGCCCGTCGAGCGTCAGGGTGACCGATCGCTCTTCCGGCATCGGCAGACGCGCCACCGAGAAAGACTTGGGGAGCAGGTTCCAAGAGCGCGTATCGGCCGAATTGGTGGCGGTCTGATAACCGAGCGTGCCCAACCACGTCAGCCAGAAGATCAGCGGGTCCTGGCGCTCCGCGGCCCGCAGCGCCACATAGGCGGCGACACCCTTCGCCACGGCCGAGGAGACAGCCCGCGTCAGGATGACCGGCAGTTCACCGCAGAAGCTCTGCTTCACGACGGCCTCCATATCGCAGACGCGGACCGCCTGCACCCGGGCGCTCCCGGCGCCCAGCGAGGCCCGCACCTCTCCGGGGACGGACACCAGCTTCGGATACGCGATACCGACGTAGGAGACGTATTTAAAGGGAAGCGGCAGGTCAAACCGGATTTCCTCACGGTACGGCGCGAACCCATCCTCCTGAATCAGGTAGACGGTCGGCTGCCGATCGGGCGATTCGTGACGCGCGGCGCGGTCCAAATCGAAGCGCACAGCCTCACAGTCTGGCGCCATGGAGGCGACGCGGGCGAAACTCACGCGGGCCTGTTCGGTATCAGACTGACCGGAGCTGCGGTGATAACGGAAGAGACCGTTGAGATAATCGGCGAAGGGGTTGACGAAATTCTCATATCCACGTGTGTCGGGCAGGCCCTCGACGGCTCTGGCCGTCAGAGTCGGATCGTCCAGGCTGCTCCGGACGGTGGCGGCGTTGGCATCCTCGTCGATGGCCTTGCGATTGGCCTCAATCTCCTTCCCGTAACGCTCCACGGCGGCGGCTTGGTGGCTCCGGGCGCGGACGAGGGCCGTCCGGGTCAGATCAAAACGGCCGCGTTCCATGCCGTTGAGGGCCTGGTAGACGTTGATCATAATCCCGTCATGGAAGGCACCGCGGTAGTCGGTGTGGGTCGCATTGGTCACCAAGGCGACGGCCTCCTCGGAAATTGAGACACGGGCCGCGTCGGCGTAGGTGTCGTAAATCCGTTCAGCCTCGTCTAGGACGGCGTCACTCATCGCTAAACGGCCCGCGGACCGGAGCGCCGTGGCATACTCCAGCCGCCAAGGCAACGCGTCACGCTTCGGGGCTTCGGCGACCTTGGCGGCCAATCCCGAGCAGATGGCCTCGGCGCGGTTCCGCGTGAGGTCCTGACGGTACGACGCCATCCGTTCGGAATAGGTGGCGCAGCCGCAGAATAAGGCAGCCACGCCGAGCAGCAGCATCCGGCTCAGAGCACCCAGCTTCATGAATGGCTTACCTCTGCACCGGAGCGTCCGGCGCAATGCCACTGCCGACCACGGCCTTGGCGCCGTCGAGCAGCTCGCCCTGACTGAAAGCGTTCTCGACGTAGGTGATGCGGGCCTTACCGGAGGGAGAGCCCTTGATGCGGAAGCTCTCTCCGCTCTCCGGATCGACGACGGTGCGGCTCTTCGAAAAGACGGTCACAATCATCCCGACCTCGAAAAAGCCGGCGCCGCGGTTGACCGTCACCGTGGTGCCGTCGACGTCAATGACGGAGGCGGGGAAAAGCGACAGCGTCAGCCGACTGACGCTGTCGGCAGCGGCATCGGCGGCGATGCGCTCGGACAGGGTCTCCAACGAGGCGGCGTTGACCGCGTCGGCGGCCTGAACGACGGACTTCGTCACGGAGACGGTATCCAGGATACCGCCGGTCGTGGTATCGACGATACGGGTCTGCAACGTTACCGTGACGGCACGCCGGACCAGTCCGTCCTGCGAGGCGGAGGCGTCGTGCCACGCGGTGATTTCCGGCACCAACACGTTTTCGGCGCCGGTCAGTCGATTGTGTTCGGCCCCGCGCGTCTCCACGGCTCCGACGTCCGTCAGACCGCGCTCAGCATCGGCGGCCGCCTCATAAGCGACGGAACGGTCAACCAGTTCAAACCGCCGGGTAGCGGAGAGACGCGCGGCCAATTCGCCGGTCAGCGCGACGCGGACCCGCTCCAAGGCCGGCGAGTCCGTCAGGGCAGGCGACACCACCGTCGGGGCGACATAAATCGTTTTCCGGGTCTGCTGCGCGCAGAGCGGCAACGCCGCCAGCAGGAGGGCGGCCGACAGAATCATGCGGATTTTCATGGCAGATTCTCCTTTCAGTGCCTGACGGGAACAACGACGGGCGCGCCGCCGGGATAGAATTCCCGATGAATCTCGACCTCCGGCAGCTCCGTGGCCTCAACTTTTTCGTCGCGGCTGAAGTAAACGCGGTAACCGCTCTGAGCTAGCTGCTGGGCGTGTCCCTCAAGAACCTTGATGCGGGCCGGCAGAAGGGTCCGGTCAACCTCATGACGGTGCTCCTGCTCGGAGGCTTCCATGGCCATATCCTGGGCTTCGGCCGTCAGGCTCTGCATAAAGCGGATGGAGGTCAGGACACGGGCATACTGCGCAGCATCCATTCGGACACCGACATTGAGCTCCATGCCGTCGTAAGGTACCGTGTGCATCGTGACGTCATCGAAACCCTCGCGCCACAGGCGGATGCGGTGCGGGCCGGGCAGCATCGGGACGCGGCAAGGTGTCGTGCCGACGGTCATGCCGTCAATTTCGACCATCATCCCCACGCCGGCCTTATCGGACGGCAGGAGTGTCTGCGAGGTGCCGTCGTAGCGCGGCAGATAGACAGGTGTATTGGTCGGATCGCAGGCATAAGCATCGATCGTCACGAGCGACCGCGCCTGCTTCTCCGCGTCACGGATGAGAGCAGCTTTCATCCGAAGCTCGTCGGCGACCTTCCGGGCGAATTCCTCCGCAAGGGATTCCTCAAAGGGATTGCCCTCAATCGAGATACCCGAAGAAATACGCTGCGTGCGCGAACCCGCGCAGGTACCGCCCTGGAGCGTGGCCCCGGTGTAGGCGTCCAGCACACGGTAAGATCCGGTCAGAGTATAGACGGCATTGACAATGGTGGCATGGCCGGGACGGTCTAGGCGCCTTTCGGCCCGATCGCAGCGGTCTAGGGAGACTGAGACCAAGTAGTCGGCACCGACCTGACGGGCCCGCTGAATCGGCGGGAGCTTGGCGATTTCGGCATCGTCCCCGGTGAAATCGGCCCCATCGATGATTTCAAGCGGGCTGCCGGCGGTTCCGGCAGCGACGCGATTAAGGATGATGGGGGCCAGCTGCCGCAGCCGAGAGTCGCCGGCACTGTCGGCGACCTCAATCATCGCCCGACGCGCGATCGGCCCCGGTGTGGGCGGCGGCACCTCGACCGTGGCCTTGTAATCGGCCTCGACACGGACACTGCCGCCGCCTTCCAACGGCACTTCAAAGCTCTGCGTTGTCTGAGCCGTCTGCGCCGTAACCGCGGCCGCACAGGCAAGAGACGCCGCGACAAGGACCCGCCGCAGGGCCATCATGGATACTGCTGTCGGATTCATCGGCAGACCTCCTCTCAGAACGACCCGAACACAATCGGGCAGAAGCCCCAAGACGTCTCGGAGATGATGTTCACCAACCCGATCTGAAGCCCGTAGGCGACGTGGGCATAATTAACCAAGCCAATCTGCATTCCCTTGAGTTCAACAACGCTGTTAATCAGGCCGAACTGGAGACCACCGGCATAGCCGGCCATATTGATGCCGCCAATCTGCAGACCGTACATCGTCTCCTTCACATTGTTCATCAGGCCGACATCCAAGCCTTTCAGCCGGGAGCAGCTGCCGTAAAGCAACGACATGCGCAGACCACGGACGTCCCAATCCCCGGGCGGAAGCTCAACGGGAGTGATCAGCGAAACGCACAGCGGCGTCCACTCCCACGTCATCAGGCCATGCGACGCCGTCGCGTCGCCCAATTCACTCCGCGGCACGGAGGTGACGGCAGGATTGCGCGTGATGGTACCCGCGCCGGCCGACGCGGCCGAAAGCATGCCGGCGCAGCACAGCGCCAGCCCCAAAGACAACAGACCTCTGTTTCTCATGACAGGTCCTCCTTATGCTTCATTTTCCGTACCGGTCAGGCAATCCGCCCGCAGTACGGGAGTACTCTACCATAATCCCTTCATCCTGAGGAAGGCAAAAGCGCTCCACGCGGTCTTTGGACGCTTCCGGCAGACAAAGGGCCGCCTCCGGGAACGCGAAGGGCCGGCATCCGGGCGTCTGGATGTTGCAGAAAAGGAGGGGAAGCGTGTATCATACGCCCATATTTGCCTTATGGTGGCGTGCGGCACGTCTGTATTTCGCAGAAAAGGCACGCCCGGGCTGATTGTGAGAGCGTTACATGTATACTATGGATACCACCCTGCCTCCGGATGCCAAGGCCTTCATCGACGACGCCAAGCTTGAACGCATGGTCGCCGATATGCATGAGGATCCAGAAGCCGTCCGCAAGGTCATCGCCAAGAGTCTGCGCAAGGAAGCGCTGACCGTCGAAGAAACCGCCACCCTGCTCGGTGCCGAAAGCCCGGAGCTGGTCGAGGAAATCTTTGAGGCCGCACGCAAGCTGAAGCGCGACGTCTATGGTAACCGCATCGTCTTCTTTGCCCCGCTCTACGTCGGCAACTTCTGCATCAATGACTGCAAGTACTGCGGTTTCCGCCGCTCTCTGACCTCCGCCGTCCGTCACACCCTCTCCGACGAGGAGCTCGTCCGCGAGACCGAAGCCCTTGAGGACCTCGGCCACAAACGCCTGATTCTGGTCTACGGCGAGAGCCCGAAGTATTCCCCTGATTTCATCGCCCACACCGTCCGCACCGTCTACGGCACCAAAAAGGGCCATGGCGAAATCCGCCGCGTCAACATCAATGCCGCCCCGCTCGATGAGGAAGGTTTCCGCATCGTCAAGGCCGCTGGCATCGGCACCTACCAAATCTTCCAGGAGACCTACCACAAGAAGACCTACGCCGAGTGGCACCCCGCCAACACGATGAAGGGCGACTACCTCTGGCGTCTGAACGCGTTCGACCGCGCTTTCCGCGCCGGCATCGACGACATGGGCCTCGGTGTCCTCTTCGGTCTCTACGACTGGCGTTTTGAAGTGCTGGCGATGGTCACCCACGCCCGTTACCTCCAGGAAAAGTTCGGTGTCGGCCCGCACACCCTTTCCTTCCCGCGCATCAAGCCCGCCGAGGGTCTTGCTCTCAACCTGAAGTACCAGGTTGACGACGCGGCCTACAAGCGCTTGGTCGCCATCCTCCGCCTGGCCGTCCCCTACACCGGCCTAATCATGACGGCCCGCGAGCCGGCCGAACTCCGCCGCGAAGTCCTTGCCTTCGGCGTCTCCCAGATTGACGCCGGCACGAAACTCGAAATCGGCGGCTACCAGGAGAAACGCGAAGAGGGCGAACAGACCCTCAACCGCGAACAGTTCCAGGTCGGCGACACCCGCAGCCTTGACGAGGTCATCGGCGAAATCATGGAACAGGATTACATTCCGAGCTTCTGCACCAGCTGCTACCGCCTCGGCCGCACCGGCGAACATTTCATGGAGTACGCCATCCCCGGCTTCATCGGCCGCTTCTGCACGCCGAACGCCATCATGACGCTCTCCGAGTATCTTTACGACTATGCCTCCCCCGAAACCCGTGCCAAAGGCATGGCCCTCATCGCGCGCGAGCTTGAGAAACTCGACCCCAAGCTGCGCGACGAGGTCAAGTCCCGTCTGGCTCGCGTAAAGAACGGGGAACGCGATCTTTACTTCTAAACCCCACAAGGAACACCCTATGGATATGCAAGCCCTCCTGGCGCTCCAGGAAGAAGACGGCCGCATCCGCGACCTCCAGCGCGAACTCCGCGTCCTCCTCCCCGCGCGCAAGAGCGAAGCCCAGGCCCGCCTGAAAACCGCCCGCGAGGACGTCGAAAAGGCTCTTCAAGCCAATCTCGCCGCCCAGCGTGAGTATGAGCGTTTTCACCGTGACTATACCCGTCAGCGTGACATCATGAGCCGTGCCGAGCGCAACGCCGCCATGTCCGGCGACGCCCGCGTGGCCTCCGTGGCCATGAGCCAGCACGCCGCTGCCTCCGAGGCCGCAGCCCGCGCCGAAGCCGCCGCGGCCGAAGCTTCCGCCCACCTGACGCCCGAAGAGCGTCGCCTCGATCAGGCCCGTGCCTTCGAAGCCGAGGAGGAACGCGCCGTTCAGGATCTGCTTGACACCATTCGCGAACGCAAGGGCCAGGTCGAGGAAGAACTCGTCCGCGTCCAGGCGCGCCGCGAGGAGCTTGCCAAGGCCGTCCCGCCCGTCCAGCTGAAGTACTACGAACGCCTCCGCCTGACCCGCTGGCCCTGCGCCGTCGAGTACCACCGTGCCGAAGGCGTCTGCAGCGGATGCAACCTCGTCCAGCCCCACTCCGTGACCCAGGCCGTTCTCCACGCCGACAAGACGCCGAACAACCCGACCATGGTCACCTGTCCGGCCTGCGGCCGTATCCTGCTCTGATACGACACCCCTTTTGCCGGGGCGGCCAATCGCTTGGGCTTCGAGCCCAAGAGGAAAGTCCGGACTCCGCAGGGCAGGGATGCCGGCTGTAATGGCCGGCGGACGCGGGGCAAGCCCGCGTGACGGAAAGTGCCACAGAAACAAACCGCCGTCTCTCGACGGTAAGGGTGAAAAGGCGGGGTAAGAGCCCACCGCCGCGCGACGTGAGTCCGCGGGCAAGGCAAACCCATCCCGGAGCAAACTCAAATAGGCGAAGAGGTACGGCCCGTACCGCGGGAGCGATTCCACATTCGCGGGTTGAGCGCTTAGTTAAATGATTGGCACCCGAAAGGGTACAGAAATCGGCTTACAGCCCCGGCAAATTTTTAGCCCGCGTGGGAAACCACGCGGGCCTTTTTCGTATCTTCGGGCTGTGACCATCAGAGCACGCGCAGCAGCGCGGAGACAAAGGGCGTCGGCGGCACCCAGAGCCCCGCCTCCTGGAGACGGCGGACAGAGAGGTGGCAGTCGTAGGGTCGTGGCACGGCCGTCGGATGGCGGTCGGGCAGGCACTGTTCGGCTTGACAGCCCACGAGCGGCGCAATCGTGAGGGCCATGAGATGCTTGGTCATCGCCTCGGTCCCCGTGTAGTGGTAAATTCCCTGGAGCGTGATCCCCACCCCGGGCAACATCGCCGCGATCTGACGCGCCACGTCGGGCGTGAAAGTCGGATAGCGGACGGCGACGTCATCCATCGGCACCGATGCCCCGCGGGCAGCCATAAGATTGGCCGCCAGCACCGTCACGGCCGAGGCCCGCAGGTCGGGCGTCGGGCCGAAGAGAATCGGTACGCGCAGGATGACGACATTGGGCAGCGCCTCGATGGCCTCCTCGGCTGCTGCCTTCTGACGGCCGTAGCCATTGAGCGGGCAGCGGGGCGCGTCGGTCTCGTAGGGTGCGTCCGTCCCGTCAAAGACATAGTCCGTGGAGATGTGCACCAAGGGCACCCCGGCCGCGGCCAACCGCGCCGGCAGGTCGATATTGAGGGAGTGCACCTCAGGCGAATCGCTTTCGCACAGGTCGGGGCGACGCTGGGCGGCGCAGTTGACGATGGCTTCGGGACGGCCCGTCTCCAGCAACCGCGCGACGGCATCACCGTCGCAGAGATTGTATTCGGCATGGGTCGGGGCCGACACGGTATGGCCGCCTGCGGTCAGTTCGGCACGAACCGCCCGGCCCAACAGGCCGCTCCCACCAGTGAGCAGAATCTTCATAAACGCACCTCCATGCCGCTTTTGAAACCGTCAGGCCTCCGGAAGCAGCGCGTCGCGTTGGCCGTGGTCAGCGCGGCAAAGGCTTCGAGGGGCACACCCCGGAGCTTGGCGATGGCCTCGGCCGTATGGCGGACATAGGCGGGCCGGTTGGGACGGCCACGCATCGGCACCGGCGCCAGATAGGGCGTATCGGTTTCGACCAGGATCCGGTCGTCAGGTAGGAACTTTGCCACCTCACGGAGCCGGTCGGCGTTGCGGAAGGTCACGATGCCGCTCAGCGAAATCCAGTACCCCAGGTCCAGCAGCTTCCGCGCGAAGGAAATGTCACCGGTGAAGGAATGGATGACGCCGGTCGCAGGCAGATCGGCCCCGCGCAGCGCATCCAGCGTCACGTCGTCAGCTTCACGCGTATGGACGATAATCGGCAGTCCGCGCGCCCTGGCGACCGCGGTCTGAACGGCGAAACGCGTCCGTTGCAGGGTCTCGGTCTCGGGTCCCGAGGCATAGTGGAAGTCGAAGCCCAGCTCTCCCACGGCGCAGATACCAGAATCGGGTTCGAAGGTCCCGTCCCAGGGTTCCTCCGCGCTCCAGTCAATCCCTTGGGCAAAGCAGCGCCCGGACGCGGCCGCAGCACGGTTCATGGCCGCGTTGCCGCCGACTAGGAGCACACGCACGCCGAGCGCTTCGGCCTCGGCCAGCATCGCCTCATCCGTGCCGTCGCCGGCCGGATGACAGTGAGTATCGATCAGAAGGGGAAGGTTACTTGCCGATGTAGCGCACACGGACGATCTCCTCGTTGCGGAAGGTCCGCCGGAAGCCGGGCTTGATCTCGACCTGATAGGCCCCGTCCGACGTCTGACCGATCAGGTAACCGGTATAGGTACCGCCGAGGGTGACGATTTCCACGTCGGGAGAGAATTCAAGCTTCACCTTCAGGTCAGTATTGCGGTTGTGCGTGACAGTCAGCTCCTTGACCGCGTCGGCATAGCCGGGTGCCTTCAGCACGACGGTGTAGGTGCCGGGCGCCAAGTCAAACCGGCGCGGGGCAGACGTAAAGGAGGTCGGCGTCTGCGGCACCGTCTCGCCGAGCTTCTTGCCCGCCACCCAGACCGCCGTTACGGGTGGCTGCGTCTGCACGGTGAGCGAACCGAAAATGGGTGTCAGGGTAAATTCGCGGGAGATGCGCGCGCCGGCGTCCAGCGTCACGCTCCCCTGCGCCTCGGCATAGCCCTCCATCGTGGCGCGGACCGAATAAGTGCCGGGCGGCAGATCACCCAAATGGAGATCGGACTGACCGCGGTACTGGCCGTCGACGTAAATACGCGCGCCGGCGGGCACCGTCGAGACCAGCAGACCGGCCTTGAGCGGTTCGAGCGTGAAGTCAAGCGGCACGGTCTCGCCGGCCCGGAGCGTCACCTCGCGGGCAACGGGCTGGCACCCCTCGGCTGTCAGCCGCAGCTGCACAATCCCCTCGCGGACGCGACTCAGCGTGCAGGGCGTCACGCCGCGTTCGATGCCGCCGACGTAGACCTTGGCACCGGCGGGACTCGACGTGACGGTCAGCGTGCCGGAATCGGAGACCATCGCCAGATCGACTACCTGCGGTTTGCCGTCGCGCAGATCCAGCTGCAGGGTGCGCTCCTGAAATCCCTCGGCGCGGGCAATGACGCGGTAGGTCCGGGACTGATCGAAGAAGGTCGGCAACGGCGTCGTCCCCAGCTCCATGCCGTCGCAGAGGATACGCGTCTCGGCAGAGGCGCGGAAGAGCACGGGAATCGGTTCTGGCGTGAGATCGAAATCCTCGTGATGCCGTCCGTCGGGTTCTGCCTTCATGTAACGGTAGGCCGTCCGGTAGCCGGGCGCCGAGAGCTTAAGCAGTGCGTCCTCGGTCGGGCCAAGGGTGACGTTGAAGCTCGCGCCCTGCCCGACAACACGATGATTGACCGTCAGCGTCGCGGAGGGCGTCACCGTAATGCGCAGGACCTGGTTGGGCTCAGGCTCCGCGGCCGTCAGCGCCGCCGCGCACACCCATACCGTCAAAAGGGAAAGGATGGCCTTCATCTCAGCGCCTCCTGTTCAGAAACTGTCTTTCCACCATCAGCAGCTGTTCGCCCGCGTCGGCGTTGCGTCGGTCGTCGCGGTCCGGGATCAGCCGGCGGATCTGCTGCAGCAGTTTGGCGGCCTCTTCGTACTGCTGGGTATTCATCGCCCGCTCAACGGCGAAGGCCAGATCCTCATACCGCCGCAACAGCAGGGCCTCGGCCTCGCGCAGGCCGTCCTGCAGTTCGGCCGCAAAGGAGGGCTTGGGATTAAGCGTCGTCAACGCGTCCAGTCCCTCTCGGTAGGCCGTCACGCTGGCATGCAGGCGCCCGTCGTCCAAATCGCGCTCCGCCCAATAGCGGCGCGCCGTGTCGAGACGCTGACGGGCCAGTTCGGTCAGCTCAGCCACCGAGAAACTCTCGGCCCACAGCCCCGCCTCGTTCTTCAGGAAGAGCTCCAGGCGGTCGCACAGACGGTCAAAGGCCCGGTCAGAGGCGTTGGCCGCCTCGCGCTGCCAGACGTCACACCCCATCACCAACGTCAGCGCGCGCCGGCGGAACGACTGTCCGCCGTCGGCGCTCTGCTCCGGATAAATCGGCGGAATGGCCGCGTACCCCGAGTCTAGGAGAAGGTCGCGGAGCGTGTCGTGGTCCTTCTCGGAGAGCTCGACACGCTTGGCAAAACTCCGATCCTCCGCGCCCAGATCATCCACCGTAAGCTCTAGGACGCGGTCATTCGTGTAAACCGCGACATAACGGAAGAGCCGCTCGGCATCCATGGCCAGACGCTCGTAACGGAATTCGAAGGGCAACGCTCGTGGCGCCGACAGCGCCCGCGGCACGTTGGCCACCGTCCCCGCGCCGCCACCGGTGAGCTGGAAGAGCACTCCCGCCGCCACCACCGCGACCGACACGACAATCAGGACAATCAGTAGCCCGCGACGACCATGCCGTCCAGGCACCGGGGAGGCGGCTTCGGGCGAAAGCCCCAAATCGACGGCCTGCGGCTCGGCCGGTGCGGGCTCCGTGCCGGCGGCACCGTCGGGAAAGAGGTTGGGCACGGCCGCGGCCTTCGGCACGGACGGAACTGTCTCCGGCGCGATGACCTGGGTCTTCACCGCCGGCGCCGCGGCCGCCAAGACGACATCCAGACAGACGCTTCCCAGTTCGATTCGGTCCCCGGGCCGGATCACCGTCGGCCCCGCCGCCGGGACGCCGTTGACCAATGTGCCGTTGGAGGACCCGAGATCCTCGACAAACAGCATGTCCCCGCCCGTAAAAAAGCGGCAGTGACGGCGCGACAACGCCCCGTCATCCAAATAAAAATCGGCCGTATGCGAGCGACCCAGCACACCGCCCTGCGGCGGGATCTGCCAAACCGACCCGACTGAAGGACCGGCCGTCACTTTCACGGCCATCGCTGTTGCCATCATAACCTCCGGTTTTAGGCTGTCACGGACGGAGTTCAGTTTAGCAAAAACGCACTCCTATGGTATACTTGGCGCGTATCACATCCTATCTCTGAGGTCAGCTATGCGCGAAGTCTTACTCTTTGCCTGGAGTAATTACGTCAAGCTCTTCTTCCTGTTCTGCCCCTTCTTTGTGCTGAACATGTTCCTCTCCCTGACGGAGTCCTTCCCCAGCCGGGCCAAGCGCTTCGTGGCCTTCAAGGTAACCCGTCTGGTCGTCATCATCGCTGCCATCGCCTACTTTGCCGGCAACCTCCTGCTGAGCCTCTTCGGCTTGGACCTCGACGGTTTCCGCATCGGCGCCGGCATCCTGCTGATGATTATCGCCGCGGACCTCGCCCTCGGCAGCGACACCCCCACCGCCAAGCAGCAGCCCCGCAGCCCCGAGGACATCATCATCGTTCCCCTGGCCATTCCCATCATCATGGGCCCGGCCTGTATCTCCCCGCTCATCATCATCGGCGCCGAAGCCATGAGCCATCCGGACCACGGCATCCCCTACATCGCCGCCGGCTTCATCGGCTTTTTCTTTGCCATCATATCGCTCGGCCTCCTGCTCTATTTCGCAGAGCGCCTGGAGCGCGTCTTCGGCAAGCGCGTCATCCGCATCTTCTCCAAGGTCAGCGGCGTGATCCTGATTGCCATGGCCGCTCAAATGATTACGCAAGGCTTCGTCGCCTACCTGGACCGCAGCACCATCGGCCAGGGCATCCTCACCGCACTCGAAAAACTCGCCCAGCAATGATTCCGATCACGATTTCCGGCACCAAATGGTGTCCGGCCCGTGGCGAACAGTGGGTGATTGCCGGACCCATCGGGTCCGGCAAGACCCATGTCGCCGTTCTCTTGGCCCGCAGCAACGCTGCCGAGGCCGCCATCGTCACCTTCGGCCAGCAGGCCTCCACCGCCAATACCGACTGGCAGGGCGCCCGTTACCACTCCTTTGTCGAATACGACTACAAGACTGTCGCCCAGACCCTCACCTATGAGGCCGTCAACCGCATCAACCCCTTCGAGGTCCGTCCTCCGGAGACCGAGAAACGCGCCGCCTTTGACCGCATGCTTCCCGAGGTCATCGAAACCCTCCGCCTGAAGTCCCTGCTCAACCACTGGACCGTCCAGCTCTCCAATGGCGAACAGCGACGCCTCCTCTTGGCCATGGCCCTCCTGCGCAATACCCCGGTCCTCATCCTCGACGATCCCTTCGCCGGCCTCGATCCCGAGATGGCCGACATCCTGCGCGCCCTGATGGACCGCCTCATCTGCGACGGCCGCACCCTCATCGTCACGGTCCGCCACGAGGACGAAATCCCCCCGTGCATGACCCACCGCCTCCTCTTGGCCGCCGACCGCACCGTCGCCTCCGCCGGGCCCTTCACCCCGCCGCAGCGCGAACCCAAGCCGCTCATCGACCCAAGCCACCGCAATCCGCCCCCGGCCGAGACCCCCGTCGTCCTCGCTCTGCGCAACATCGACTATACCCTCGGCGGCAAAGCGCTCATGGAGAACTTCAGCTGGACCGTCCACCGCGGCGAACGCTGGCTCATCGTTGGCCCCAACGGTTCTGGCAAATCCACCCTGCTCTCCCTCATCTCCGGCGACAACCCGATGGCCTACGCCTTCGACATCGTCCGCTTCGGCAAACGCCTCGGCCGCGGCACGCCCCTCTGGTCCATCCGTAGCCGTATCGCCGCCGTCACCCCCGAACAGCAGGCCTGCCTCACCCCCACCCTCACCGTCCTCTGCGTCGTCCTCTCCGGACGCTTCGACAGCGAAGGCCGCCAAATTGCCCCCACGGAGACCGACACCAAGGCCGCCATACGCCTCCTCAAAACCCTCGGCCTCGACCGCCGCGCGGCAGACCCCATCGCCGAACTCTCCGCCGGCCATTGCCGTCTCGTTCTCGTCGCCCGAGCCATGATGGCCAAACCCGAGCTCCTCCTCCTCGACGAGCTCTGCATGAACCTCGAACCCGAAGAAGCCGCCAAGGCCCTCTCCCTCCTCGACGGCCTCCTCGCCCGCCGCAAGTCGATGACCACCCTCTGCGTTGCCCACCGCCCCGACCACATCCCGCCGGGCTTCGACCGCATTCTCTCTCTCCCCGTGAGGGGTGCCTGGTAAGGCGACGCCCGCGGCCGCCCGGAACGGATTTGGTAAAATGGCGGCATGAATGAACTCCTTCCTTATGTGACCGAGCTTAAGGCCGAGGACAACGTCTTCGACCTCGACGCCTTTGTTCCCGCCGGTATGCCCCTCGAGATCGAAATCGGCTGCGGCAACGGCCGCTTCCTCGCCGCCAACGCCTTTAAGCGCCCCGACACCTTCTTCATCGGTGTGGAGCGCATGATGGACCGCCTCCGCCGCTGCTCCCGCAAGGCCGTACGCGGTGCCTTTCCCAATCTCCGCTTCGTCCGCGTCGAGGCCGGACGCTTCGTCCGCGATCTCCTCCCCGACCGCCGCGTCAGTGTCATGCACCTCTTCTTCCCCGATCCTTGGCCGAAACGCCGCCACCACAAGAACCGCTTCTTCCAGCGCGAGATGACCGACACCCTCACCCGCCTCTTCATTCCCGGCGGCATCATGAACATCTCCACCGACCATGAGGAATACTTCAAGGAGATGTATAAGTATCTCTCCGAGGATGATCGCTTCGAAGAAATCCCGCCCATTCCACGCCCCGAGGACGAACAGACCGACTTCGAACGCCTCTTCCTCTCCAAGAGTGCCCCCATCCACAGCTGCGCCTTCCGCCTGAAAGCCGAAGCATGAAAATCGACCTCCACACCCATACCTTCCCAGCCCACAAGGCTCCTCAGGTCTTGGCCGCCCTTACCGCTTACGCAAATTCCATCAACTGCCCCCTGCGCCCCTACGGTGACGGCACCCTGGCCGACCTCCTCCGGCGCGAAACCGCAGCCGGCATCGACCGCTTCGCCATCTGCCCCATCGCCACACGCCCTAAGCAGCACGCCTATATGCTGAAATTCCTCGGCGCCCTCCGTTCCGGAGCCTGCGGCGAAGAGGCTAGGACACGTGTCATTCCCGCCGCCTCCGTCCATCCCGACGTCCCGGATCCCGACGTCAAGCTGGCCGAACTTAAAGCCCTCGGCCTGAAACTCATCAAGCTCCACCCCTATTTCCAGAAAACCGCCCTCAATGACCCAAAGATGATTCGCCTCCTCCGCGCCTGCGCCGAGGCCGACATCCCCGTCCTCTGCCACACCGGCGGAGACGTCACCGCCGGCGGTCCCCCCATGGCCACCCCCGCCATGATCCTCGAAGTCACCGAAGCCCTCCCCGCGCTCCGCCTCGTCTGCGCCCACTGCGCCGCTTGGGATTCCCCCGAATCAATCGACCTCCTTCTCGGCAAATCCATCCGTGTCGACCTCTCCTGCCAGACCTTCGGCGATATGGACACCCGCGTCCGCCGCTTCGCCGAAGAGCACCCCCAGGACTGCCTCTTCTTCGGCAGCGACTGGCCCTGGGCCGACCCCGGCGAACACGCCGCCCGCATCGCCTCCTGGGACATCTCTCCCGAGCGCCTCGCCGCCATTATGGGAAGCAATGCTCAGGCCCTGTTGCGCCTGACTGAGCAGCTGACGCGCTGACATGTGCCGGTGATTCGCTGCGGCAAGTGCCGCCCCACCACGCCAAGCGTATCCCGCGCCGCGGAGCCCGGCACCCAGGCCTCTGCTGCGGCAGGCGCCGCTCAGCACCGTATCCCGAGAGTCCGGGGCTCCGCAGCGTCTCCCGCATTGCCGGTCGCGGTGCCCGGGGCCGTACGGTCTCTGCGGGGCACCCTTGGGCGCCCGCCTTTGCCGCGCCGAGGCGCGCCAAAGGCACAAAAAAAGAGCCTGACCTTGCGGTCAGGCTCGAAAGCTCCGGCAGCGTGCTACTCTCCCACGGGCAACTCCCGCAGTAC
>CALXSH010000011.1 GCA_944391065.1 uncultured Kiritimatiellota bacterium
CATTTACCCCTTCACGAATACCTCACAACGATGGTCTTGCTCGGTTGACTGCCACGGACTTTTACGGATGCCCCGCTTTTCGCGTATAAAGGGGAAAAATCAGAAGCGGCGGCCGGCGAGAGCGCCCCAGACGAGGCCGGCGAGGAAGCCGCCGAGGTGGGCGCCGTAAGCGGTGGTGAGGGGCCAGAAGGCCGCTTCGGAGGCGATGAGGAGCAGGATGAGGGGGATGAGCTGCCAGGCACGGACGGGGAGGGGGAGGAGGAGGACCCAGAGGGTGAGGCGGCAGCAGGGAGCGAGGGTTGCGGCAGCGCCGAGGCACCCGGCCAGAATGCCGGAGGCGCCGACGCAGGCCATCCGCGCATTGAGGCGCGGATCAAGGCCGATGCTGAGCAGGAACCCGAGAGCGCCGGCCAGCGCGGCGAGGAGGAAGAGGCGGAGGACGGCGGCGGTGCCGAGAAGGCGCTCCAGGGCGATGCCGGTGACGAGGAGGCCGAAGGCATTGGCAATCAGATGGAGCCAGCTGCCGTGAAGGAAGGCATAGGTGACGGTCTGCCAGAGGGCGCCCTCACGCAGGCCCTCGGCGGTGAGGGCAAAGAGGGCCCGGAAGGCGCCGCCTCCGGCGGGCGCGGCCAGGCCGGCAAGAAAGACAAAAAAAGAGGCGACAACGACCGTGAGGGTCGCTGCCGCGGAAACGTTGTTGCCGGAGTCCCGCAGAATCACATCGTCAGGGCTTCGATGACGGTCTTGCCGAGATAGGTCGCATAGACCTGCATATCCCCATAGAGGACGTAGAGAAGGGCAAGGGAGAGCGCGAAGGCGACGACGGCACCGCCGAGGCCGACCCAGTCGGTCTTGCCGGGGACAGAGGGCTTCTTGGCCTTCTTCTGCTTCTTTTCGTTGGCCTCTTCGGCGGGGTTGCGCAGGCGCGCGGCAATGAAGGGTTTCTTGTCTGCCATGGGCTTAGCTCCTTAGGATGAGAGACAGTATACACGGACGGGCGGCGGGATGCAACCTTTAACCCTCCTCGCGAAGTTTGAATCCGATGCCGGCGATTTTGGCCTTGAGCGCAGGCGTGCCGTGCTGGACGCCAACCTCGGTGGCGCAGAACTGGCGGCGGTAGGGATAGGTGCGGCGGAGGGCATTGAAGGCCTGCACGCGCGCGGCGGGTTCGAGATGGAAGGTGTCCTGGAAACGCAGATGGTCGGCGACAATCATGGAGATTTTCTGCGTGAGGAACCAGAGGACCTCTTCGTCGCTCTTGCCGTGGGCGTCAATCTCGATGTGGGGATAGACGGGCGGCGGGAGCATGGGCGTGAGGGCGGGACGCTTGCCGAAGTAGTTGCAAGCGGCGTTGTAGACCGAGACGGTGCCATTGACCTTGCCCTCATAGGAGTGACCGGCGAGGTGCGGGGTCGCGAGAAAGACGAGGTCGGCGAGTTCGGCATTGTAGAGCGGCTCATCCTCCCAGACGTCAATGATAGCATCGGAGAGGCGCCCTGAACGGAGGGCGGCGATAACGGCGGGGGTGTCACAGACGGCGCCGCGGGCCATGTTGACGAGGACGGCGCCGTAGCGGGTGCCCTCGAGCGCGGCGGCGTCGATCATGTGGAAGGTGGGATACGGGCCGTCGGCGGTGAGGGGAACGAAAGGGACGATGAAGTCGGCCTCGGCGAGGACCTCCTGCATGGGCCGGAACCCCTGGGCGTCGTGGTCATGGACATTGTCCCTGCGGGGCGGGTCGCAGCAAAGGACGCGCATGGCCATGGCTTCGCAGCGGCTGCGGATCATGGAGCCGATCCAGCCCACGCCGATGAGGGCGACGGTCTTGCCGGCGAGGGTGATACCGCGCATGTGGGCGTATTCGAGCAGGGCGGCAATGCAGTAATCGGCGACGCTCTCGCCGTTGGCGCGGGGGGCGTGGACCCAACGGATGCCGGCCTTGGCGAGCCAAGCCTTGTCGAGATTGTCTGTACCGCTGATGGCCGCGCCGACGAAACGGACGGGGGTGCCGCCGAGGAGATCCTCATTGACCTTGGTGTCGCGGACGATGAGCATATCGGTTTCGGCGAGGTCTTCTTTGCGGAGGCGGACGCCGTTGACAAGCGTCACGGGGCCGAGCGTTCCGAACAGCGTACGCCCAAGCGGCATATTTTTGTCACAGCAGATTCTCATCGGACTCACTCCTTTATCTTCGCACACAGTCTATCCGAAACCGGCGGGAGATGCAAGCGGTCAGCGCTCGTTGCGTGCTTTTTCCTTCATTTCCTCGTTCTTCCGGACGATGGAATCGAGGTCCCCGCGCAGGCCGTTGAGGCGCGCGGTGTCGGCCGTGGAGGGGTCGAGCAGATCGAGGCGGGAGCGCTGGACGAAATCATTGGGCAGGGACCAGAAGACGTTTCGGACATAGTACTCAGGCGTGGCGCGGTGGAGGGTGGTAATCTCACCGTTGTCGGCGATGTTGAGACGGGGCTCCATGAGGTTGAGGAAGGCGCCGAGCTTGACGGTGGGGAACCAGCGGCCGTCGGGGGTGTCACGGACACGCATGAAGAGGCAGTCGACGTGGTCCCGGGGCCACCGGACGACGGTGATGTGGCGCTGGCGCGCGGGGTCCTTGGCGAAGAGCTGCGTGCCCTCGGCGATGACGTAGCCGGGAACAATCTCGACGGAGTAGACCGTCGTATTGTAGCGACGGCCGCCGTAGATGGCGCCGAAGGTGACGTTATAACGGCCCTCGCCGTAGATGTTGGCATTCCGCGAAAGGTCAAAGGAGAAGATACACTGTTCGTTGGGCTTCAGGGTCAGGGGCGCGGGGACGACGCCGCGGCCGGGGAAGGCGAGATTGCGGCGGACGGAGTCATTGGCGCGCCAGACGCTGATGGTGGCGGCAGGGCGCTCGCCGGCGCCGAGGATGACCTCGGAGGACATATTGTTGCGGATCAGCACGCGGACGGGCACGGGTTCGCCCACGATGTAACTGGTGGAGGCGAACTCAATGCCGACGGAGAGCGGGTCAAGGTGTGTCGTGCGCGGAGCGGCGGAAAGCGCCGTGGCCGCGCTCAGCACGAGCGCGGCCGCAAGCGGACGGAAGCGAAGAAGACGCAGCATGATCAGGCTTTTTCCTCTGTAGGTTTGGAAAAGTGGGTCAGGCCGACGGTGGACCGACGGTTGGGGATGAACCAGGAGAGCACCAGGGCCACGACGACGCAGACCGCCAGGCCGATGCCGCCGTAGACGAAGGGATGGGGTTTCCACGCCGCCAGGGCCGAACCGGCCGGGATGAGGTCGAGGCCGTAGCAGACGATGTAATTGGCAATCAGACCGATGACGGCCGGAACGCCGCCGACGCGCGGCATGAAGATACCCATGAAGAAGAGGGCCGTCAGACCGGCGGTGAGGACGGCGATGAACTTCTGGAAGGCGTCAAAGAGCGACCGGTTGTCGACCTGCGCCAGCACAAGGGCCGCGACGATGCCGAGCACGCCGATGACGATGACGCAGATGCGGCCGCACCGAACCTGCTGGGGCCCCGTCATGGTGGGACGGAAGCGCAGGACGAAGTCGGTGGTGATGGCGGTGGAGGACGAGGTGATGTTGGCCGAGAGCGTGGAAATCGTCGCGGCAAAGATGGCGGCGATGACCAGGCCGGCAACCACCGGATGCAGCTCAATGGCCATGAAGAGCGGGAAGACGGAGTCGCTCTTGGGCATGGTCACGTCCATCAGCTCGGGATGGCTGAAGTAGTGGGTGTAGAGGGCCGAGCCGATGGTGTAGAAGATGACGGAGGCGAGGACGGAGAGCACGCCGTTGAACCAGATGGAATTGGCAGCCTTCTTCTCGTTGGTGCAGGCGATGTAGCGCTGGACGACGCACTGGTCGCTGGTGTACGAGGAGAGGTTGCTCACCAGGCCCTGGATGACGACGACCCAGAAGACCGGCTCCTTCATCAGGAAGCGAAAATCGAGGACGCGCAGCTTGTCGGCCCGACCGGAGATTTCGAGGAAGCCGCCGAAACCGCCGTCGGTGGCGTTGAGCAGGACGATCATCACGGTCACCGCGCCGCCGATCAGGATGAGACCCTGGACGAAGTCACTCCAGATAACGGCGTCAAGACCGCCGAGGCAGCAGTAGATGACGGTGGCGACGCCACAGATGAGGATGCAGAGATTGACATCGATGCCGGTGACGGCATTGAGTGCGATGGCCGGGAGCAGGGTCACGACGGCCACTCGGCAGACCATAAAGATGTTGAAGACACCGGAGCCGAAGAGACGGACGGCGAGGTTGAAGCGCTTCTCAAGGTACTCGTAGGCGCTGGTGATGTTGAGGCGGCAGAAGAAGGGCAGGTAGAAGTAGATGGCGATCGGCGCGAGGATGAAGATGCAGATGACCATCGGGAAGTAGCGCCAGTCGGAGATGTAGGTCATCGTCGGGATGGAAATGAAGGTGATGGAGCTGAGCATCGTGGCAAAGATACTCATGCCGGCGACGTACCAGGGAATGCTCTTGCCGCCGCGGAAGTAGCTGTCGGCGGTCTTTTCGCGCAGGATGAAAATCAGCGCCAGGCCGACCATGGCCAGGAAATAGACGCCGATGACGGCCCAGGAGACCCAGGAGAAGGCCCAGCCCTGACGGGTAAAGGTGACCACCTGGGTATCGGCGGTGCGGACGCGCGGACGGGTCTCGCCGCCGCTGACGATCAGACGGGGCTCGCTCTTGAGGTTGCCGAGCTTATGGCTGTAGACGGCAACCGCGGCGCCGCAGCGGGGCGAGAGACCTTCGGGGAGTTCGGCATAGGGGGTCCAGCGGCCGGTCACGGCGTGGTAGGCGTAGACGGTACGGTTCCACTCGAAGGCCTCGGCCGGGCCCTGCATGAAGGCCTGCTGGGCTTCGGGAGTCATGCGGTTGACGCGGTCCCAGACGGGGCCGCTGTAACCGCCTATGAGCAGGACATGCTGGTCGCCGATGGGCGTGAAGGCCGCGCCGATGGTCGCGGCGGGGGCGTCCTCAAGCTTCACCCAGGCGTAGTTGCCGTCGAAGCCCTTGCGGTAGGCGTAGCCGTCGTAGAGGGCGACGGGCTTATTGTCGGAGGGGGAGACGGCGGTGCCGCCGTAGACGATGAGTTCGAGAGCCTTCTGGTCGCCGTTCTGACGGGCGGCGACGGCCTGCGAGCGCGGCAGGCCGGGAAGTTCGGGAAGTTCGCCCCAGACCCAGGCACCGTCACGGCCGCGGGTGAGGGTCATGGCCTTGGCGGTGGGCCGGCCGTTGAGGAGGCCGCCGACAAAGACAGCGCCGTCGCCCCACGGGGCGGCGGCGGTCATGGTGAGGGTGCCGTAAGGACAGTCGGGAAGGGCCTCGACCCGGCCTTCGGCATCAATGGTAAAGGCCTTGGCGGAGGCGCTCTTGCCGTCGGTGCCGCCGACGCAGACAAGCTTGGTGACCGCCTTGCCGTCCTCGCGCCAGGTGACGGAGACCGCGCCGCCCTCGGCAAGCGCCTGAGGCAGGTCGGCATCGAGGGTCTTCCAGGTGGCCGATTCGGTATCGAAGAGGCGGATGTCGGCGGTGTAGGTCTTGGTGCCGTTGACGAAATCGGAGCCGCCGGCGACGACGAAGCCCTCGTCGTCGATCATGCCGGCAAAGGGACGGGCCGTGGCCGCGGGGGCGTCAGGGGCCTTGGACCAGTTGAAGGCAATCGGGGCGGCCTGAAGCCCCAGGGCGAAGGCAGCCAGTGAGGCCAGCAGCGGAATACGGGTGATCATCGGTTATTCTCCTTTGTTCGGGGTTACGGCCGCCTTCAGGACGGTCAGGGCTTCGGGACGGCACAGCGGCGCCAGGGCATCCCAGGTCAGCGTTGTCTCGGGCATCCCGGCGGAGCCCGGCCCAACGGTGTACGGAGCAAACCGGAAGAGGAGGCCGGACCTCAGGGGCATAAAGTCAGGCAGGGCATCGCCGGTATCGTCAAAGGTTTCGGGGAGACGCGCGACGATGGCCGCGCGCAGGGCGGCGGGGTCGTCGGTAAGCCAGTCAAAGGACAGGACGCCGAAGGGTTCGCGACGGACGGTCAGGAAGCGGCCGCGCGCGTGGCACCCGGCCCCGCCCTCATCCTCATAGCCGTCGTAAACGATGACGGCAAGGCCGTCGGTCAGGACAGGGAAGGCAAGGGAGGCGGAAAAGACGAGACGGCGGACGGATTCGCGTTCGCCCAGGGGACGCTCCTGCGCGGCCTTGGCGCGGGCGCGGATCCAGGGTTCGGCGGGCCCGTTGTCGCCGCCGGTGACCTGCGCGTCGGCCAGGGCGCGGAGACGGGCGAGTGCGTCGGCGGACCAGCCCTCCGCGGCAATGGGATAGCTCAGGGCCCACGTGACATCGAGCGCAGTATCGGGCTCCTCGACGCGGATCGCGCCGCCGGATGCGGTCATGGAGGAGGTGTAAGCGGGGGAGGCCGTGCTCAGCAGGCACGCGGCCAGGGCGGCCGGAAGGGCTGTCGGGAACATTTTCATGGAAGCGGAATCCTTTCGAAGAGTGCGCGCGGCATCAGCTTCAGCAGCCAGGCGACCAAACGCCAGCGGGGCGTCACGTAACCCACCGCCCGGCCGCTCTTCACGGTCTTTAGTATAGCGAAAGCAGCGGCCTTTGGCGAACACCGCCAGACGGCCGAGGCCTGCCCCATGGCCGTATCGACGAAGCCGGGCAGAAGGGTCACGTAGCGGCAGGGAAAGCGGCCGTGACGGGCCTTGCGGCGATAGCCCTCCATCGCGTTGATCATGTAGGCCTTGGAAGCGGAGTACCCATTGGTATCCTCCAGACCGCGAAGGCCGGCGATGCTGGCGGTGGCGACGAAGAGACGGGCATGGGTCAGAGCCCATTGGGCGGCGCGCTCAAATCCGAGCACATTCACGGCGACGGCGCGTTCGGTGCGCTCCGGGTCGGGCATGGGGGTGCGTTCGCCGTAGCCGGCGTTGTAGAAGACGGCATCCGCGCCGACGTCCGTGAGCCGCTCGGCCAAATCGGGCGCCGTCGCGTCAAGCACCAGCGTCTCGCCGCCCAGGGCGTCGAGAAGGTCCTTCCGCCGTCCGGCGGCGACGGTGGGCACGCCGCGCTCGCGCAGGGCCTCGGTCAGCGCCCGCCCGATGCCGGAGGTCGCGCCGATGACCAATGCCTTCCCCATCCCGCGCACCGCCCGCCGCCGTCAGATCCGCAGCTTACGCGCGAGTTTCAGCGCGTCGCCGGAGACCACCCGCTTCCCCAGGGGATTGAACGCGGCCTTCGCCAGCCTGAAATAGGCCAGCCCGAAGGGAATGCCGATGACCGTGACGCACATCAGCGCCCCCATCACCGCACAGGCCGTGGTGATCCAGATGCCGAAAAGCAAGATCCACACCAGCGAGAAAAGCGCCGTCCCGAAGATCCGCCTCTCGCCCACCTCCTCGGCATCCACCAGCTCCCGCCCGAAGGGCAGCAGGGCAAACTCCGCCACGCGGAAGCAGGCAATGCCGATTGGGATGCCCACCACCGTAAGGCACCACAGACAGCCGACCGCCGCCCAGATTACGGCCAGCTCCAGGCCGCCGAAAAGAATCCACAGCAGATTTCCAAGACAGGACATGACAAAGCTCCGTTTCCAACCGCGTCCGCAGACCGTTCCTCCCCGGCAAAACGGCGGACGCGCTCCCCGGGCAGCCGGCCGCGCCCCTCGGGCGCAACAACGGGAGCAGTCTACCCGTCCTAACGCCCCGCTGTCAACCCCGCCCGGGTTCTTCGCTGAGCGCGAAAAAATGCACAATTAAATGACGCACCCTTGAAGAGGAGAGGAAGTCCCCTCCCTCGCCCCCCGGGGGGCGACGCGCCGATCAGAATCAAGGCATGAAAAAGTCAGCCCAATGTGCGACAGTATGTGTGAACCAAAACAACCAAACGCACAAAGAGGCTGACAGGATGAAATGTAGCAAATCCGGATCACACTTTACAGAGAAAGACCGTTTCATGATTCAGAAAATCTGAAACACTCCAGACCATCTTCCTCACGTGAGTGTTCGCGAGGCAGCAAAGAATCTAGGTCTCAGTGAGGCAACACTCCGACGTGATCTCAAAAGAGGTTGCGCAGATGGCAAATACTGTATGCGACTGAATAATGGGCCAGAAATCAAATAGCAATACTTCCCCTACTACGCGAATAAAGCCATCCAAGATGCATGTGAGAAGGCAAATCACAAGGGACCGAAGATGGAACTGATCACCACACATATCAATATGATTAAATAACACCTTGCGACGTGGCACTCGATTCCCGCGGCATATACCAAAATGATCCACGAGCATCCTAACATCAAGTTTCCCTGCCTCCGAACCTTTGTTTACCATGCACAAAATGGAGATTGGTGCACCACCGTCGGAGAGATTGAATGTTTCAGACCGTATGGATCGCGAGAAATCCCCGATAAACCTGCCGATGATGCCAGAAACCATCCCCCTACGCTTCTGATAGACGACCTTCCTGAAGACGTTAAATCCGATGAAAACAAGAAGTTCGCACAAATGGACACCGTACACTCGGGCTCAAAGGGAAGCGGCGGAGTCCTTACGATGGTACTGCCCACAGACAAGCACCAAGCATTCATCCGTAAGCTGACAGACTTCCAGCAGGAGACAATTCATAAAGCCCTGCGAAGTATCCGGAGAGAGTGTAAAAAACAAGGCATAGAGATTGACCACATCCTGACCGACAACGGCAGCGAGTTCCTCGATGAGAAAACCATCGACGGTATCTTCGGGGCCAAGGTCTACTACACTCATGCTTATGCCGGTTGGGAGACAGGGACTGTCGAGAACCTCAACAAACTCGTCCGCCGGTTCTACCCCAAGGGCACCGATTTCTCCAAGGTTACAAGGAAACAAATCAAGGCTCTCCAAGAGAAGCTCACCGCCTATCCTCGCCAACTCAAGCCAAGAAAGGAGCCTAAAATGCGTATCTTCTCAGTCTGGCCCGTGGTCTGCGTGATTTTACTTGCATTCTTTAGAGCCGACGTCAAAGGCATCGCCTATACAAGATGCTTCGATCTCCCTTTGGCACCATGGCAGCGAGTCAACCAAATCACACCTCAGTCCCCACACAAGGCCATCAATGCAATTCTCCTTCGTCGGAAGTGCGAGAAAACGCTTAAACGCCTCTATTCGACGCAGGAATCGCAACGTCTCATGGGGCGGGGCGATAGCGGCCTCCGCCCCATGAGAACGCTTCCCCTTCGGTGCACATCCTTATGACACATCAAGTCAACATTTATGCATCGTTCGGTGCACTTTCCATTTAACACATTACGTATGTTACGACTAATTCAGAGCCGACTGACTTAGGGACTTTCACCTTTTGGATTGAGTACATGCCGAGCACACAAAAACGGCCGCTCTACCGAACGGCCGTTGGTCTTCGGAAATGAAGAAGATTACCGCTGAATCTTGCCGTCTTCTCTGAGGCGCAAAGCCTTTCCTTTGACCGTCGCAGTTTCAACCTTATAGATAGGGCTGAACCCACGCATTGTGCGGTGCACACGCTTTGGGACGACGACATCCGCGCCCTTTGCCTCCGCCGCGGTAAGAGCAGTATAATTGGCCCGTTCCGTGGGGCTACCGCCGGAGAAGCGTTCGCCGAGCCAATAGATCGTGTCAGCGATAATGCCCTGGGACGGAACATCCTCGTACTGATCCTCAAATGTGCGGAACCCGAAGATAATCATCTTCGACGGATCGTTGTCGACGATATGGACGATGTTGAAGTAGGAGGTGACCTCGGAGGTCTCCTCAACATCACCCATGATCTCATAGTCCTCTCGGTCGAGGTTCATATTGACCACAGGGATGGCCTCCGGCGCTGAACGTTTGGCGGTGCTGCAACCCGTGGCAAGAAGCCCCACAACCCCGACAAAGGCAATGAGGGATGAACGGATGAGGGTGGTAGTATTCATGTTGTTCCTTTCTGAAGTTGGCCGGGACACCGCGTCTCGGCCGAAAAAATCATCGTTCGGAATCCTTAGGGCGAAGATCTCCGCGGAAACAGACTAGGAGCGTTGCTGCGGGCTGTCTCGGATTCACGTACGGAGCATAACGTTTCTTAAAAACAACACAGCGTGTCCTCTCCTTAGCCCAGACCCGTACATCGCCCGTCCCGAGGCAGAATATAAATGCCGGATGCAGAAAAATATCTCCATAGAACGTGCGGTCGGTCATCAGCGTCGTTAGATCATTCAAGTCCGGCAATGCCCCTGAGAAGCCCTGCTCCTGAAGGCTTTCCGCAAACAGCCGGGCTTCCTCAAAAGTACAGGCCGGACGATCCGGGTAGTACCAAGTACAGTTCAAAGCGTGATCATAAATCATCGGACGTCCGGAGGCTGTCACGAAGGGCTCAAAACGATTTCGGATTTTCACCGATTCGATAACCTTTGGTGCAACGGTGGCAGTGCTGATCACTGCGCCCGCGAGGTATGCGCCGTCGAACCGCTTACCTTTCAATTCAAAACACTCCTCCGGAGAATCCAAGTCTATATCACCATAAGTCTGCCGTTGCGCGTCCCAAGCCACATCTCCCTGAACCCCAGCCTCTACGGCAAGTTCAATCTCCCCTCCGCGACGGACACGCACCTCATAAAAAGGGCTTTCCGAGGACGCTTCGATCCAACGAGGGGTTCCCCCGCGGTGGCGTACGCTCAGAGGGACAGTGTAGATCGTTTCTCCTTCGCATTCCAAACGGAACTTGCACATCACGGAGTCCGTTGCAGGCGTCACATCGAGCTCCATGTTACCACGCGGGCGATAGGGCTGTCCGTAATCCACGGATTTCAGAGGCCGTCCTGTTTTCGAGGCGCATCCCGCAAGCAGAGTCGCCAAGACAAGCGGCAACAGATTTCTAAATGTTGGATTTTTTTCGATAAGCATGGCAATAGAACTCCTTCAATCCTCAGGAGGGGGGATTTCATAAAGGTCTGCGGATTCATTAGTCAGATCCAGCCGCATTCCCGCATGATAGGGCTGGACGTCCCCCGCACGCCGAGGGATTTTTGCCGGACAGAAACTTGCTTCGCTTCCATCCGAGCGCTCCAAAAAAAGCCAGTAGTTCCCGTCTCCGGGCGCATTCCGGCGCAGAAAGTCCGCAAGTTCCTCCGGTGTGCAAGGCCCGAACGCCTTGGATTTCCCGCCAAATTTTCGGAACCGTCCCTGTATCGCCGCCACAGGCCTTCCATCCTCGACGACGGACAGCCCCTGAATCCGTTTGGGCTCAACTGTCTCGGCGCTTAACAAGAGGGTTACGTGAGGGCTGTCGCCTACCGTCATTCGACGGGCGACAACGGCTCTCCAACGTTCCTTCTCGTTGTTCCCTCGGGCCACAGAGACGTCAAAAGACTTTCCTGGCAACGTTTCAAAGACATAGGGGCCCTTCGGGAAATGTACAGGACGCCCCTCCGCCACCACCGTTACCTCAGCCTGCGTAATTTCCCGCGTGCCCAAAAGCAGATGCAACGTCACGCTAAGCGGGGCAACGGGGGGCGCGGATGCATCGGCATTCTGGCTCGCCTCCTCATCCGTTTTGACGGAAGCCTCCCTCCGTTGAGGGGTGTTCTCAGTGCCCTCGTTGCGTTCCGCATGTGGGAGAAAGACACTTTCCAAAGTATGGTCATTCTCAGTCTCCGCCTCAACAGGGGACGGGGCCAGGCGTACGGTTGCCGTGTCGGCTTCCGGACGTACCGTCACGGAAGGCTCCAAGGAGGGGCCGGAGGCCGGCTCCCGCGGCGGCGGGCATTCCGGATCCGCCGTACTTTCTTTCGAAAGCATCTCTGTGAACCTCGCGGCCCGTTGTTCTCGTGACGGCGAATGCCGGGCCCCGGCGCTTCCGTCCGGAGATGAAGAAGGTTTCGGTATGGAGCGCTCAGCATGCTCCGACGGGAAAAGCTCCGCAGAAGTCGGCTGCGTTGGCTCCAGGCTCATGTGGGGCGGCGCCTTTGATGCTTTCTGCCGGAATGAAAACCACGCAAGCCCCATTCCCAATAGGACAACCACCCCTGCAAGCAGCATAACGCGCATCCACCGCCGTCGGAGCAAGATGAAGATACGATGCCCCATGGAGGGCAGGATCGGGCGAGAGTCCGCCGCTTCGGCAGCAACAGTCTGTGTCGGCAAGGTCTCCTGAGAAACAGCATCCGTTGTCGGCATTGTCCGAGCCGCATCATACGTCGGCGGTGCCGGATGTTCCGGCTCCAATTCCCTGAGGCGTTCCAGCAGATCTCTTACCGAAGCCGGACGGCGGGAGCACTCTTTATCCATCATAGTTCGCACCAGTGTCGCCGTTTTTTGGGAAACATCAGGACGGATTGAGCGAACATCCGGCGGGGGAGCTTTGTCCACGACTCTTGCCAAGATCTCCGTAATTGATTTCCCGGCGTAAGGACGGTGTCCGGACAGCATTTCGTAACAAACGACCCCAAGACTGTAAATATCCGCACGTACGTCCACCTTCCCGGCGTCTGTCGCCTGTTCAGGAGACATATAAGCAGGCGTCCCAAAAACAGCCGCCGTCTGCGTAAGATTCGGATCATCCCCCAAATCAGCTTTCGCGATGCCGAGATCGGAAAGCTTGGCTTCCCCCTGCTCATCAAACATAATATTGTCGGGTTTGATGTCCCGGTGGACCATGCCAAACCGCTCCGCCTGCCCGAGCGCCTCCGCAACCTGACGGACGATGTCCAACGCGGTTTTCTCCGCGAGCGGTCCTTCCTTGGCTAAGAGCTGTGCGACATTTCCCCCTGGAACATATTCCATGACAAGATAATAAAGCCCGGTAGCAGGATCCTTCCCGACATCATAGACCCCGACCAAGTGCGGATGGTGAATGCGGCTGGCAAGGCGTGCCTCCCGCATAAACCGCTCCACATAGCGCGGATCCCGTTCCGCGACGGCGGGATCCAAGATTTTCACGGCGAAGGGTGTCTCCAACAGCGTGTGACGGGCCAACCAGACACTTGCCATACCGCCGTGCCCCAAAAGACGCTCCAGGCGGTATTTCCCGAACAGCATACCCGATTTGACAGCCACGCTCACGCCAAACCCTCCAGCGGGAAACCCATCCGCGCAGCCTCTTCCGCGAAAGTTGGTGGCGCGAGGCGTTCAAAAGTTCCCTCCCGTTTTCCCTGCTCCGTGAGGGCTTCCGTACGCCACCGGACAAGATCGCGTACGGCGTATTCCCCGGATACCAAGGGTAGGACCTCCGATACGGCCACCATTTTGCGCGAGCCATCCGGGAGCCGCGCCGTATGCGCGACCATGTCTACCGCAGAGGCTACCTGCGAGCGCAACGCCGACAACGGAAGGTTCACGCCACTCAGGAGCGCACAGGTCTCGAGACGATACAGACAGTCCAAAGGTGAATTGGCATGAATAGTAGACATAGAGCCCGCATGTCCCGTATTCAGGGCTTGAAGCAGATCAAGGGCTTCCCCACCGCGGATTTCACCGATCACAAGGCGATCCGGGCGCAACCGAAGAGCAGAATGGATCAGATCTCGGATGGTGACCTCTCCCTGTCCGTGTTTGTCCGGCCGCCGCGTCTCAAAGCAGACCACGTGCGCCTGTTGCAACTGGAGCTCGCTTGCGTCCTCCAGTACCAAGACACGCTCCTCCGGGGGGATGAAAGAGCTCAACGCATTGAGCACGGAGGTCTTGCCCGAGGAAGTGCCACCGGAAACGATGATGTTCCGGTGCAGACGGACTGCGGCCCGCAACAACGTCACCAAGCCTTTATCCACGCTCCCAAAGCTCAGCATCCGTTCAATGGAAAGCGTCTCCTTTTTGAATTTTCGGATCGCGATCACCGTGCCGCACCGGGCGAGCGGCGGGATCACGGCATGGACCCGCGATCCATCCGGCAGACGGGCATCCAAGCGCGGGTTCGCGTCATCCAGAAGCCGTCCGACTCCCCGGGCGATGTTCACTGCCGTAGCCCTCAGTGCTGCCTCGTTCACAAAATGTGCCTCCGTGGGCTCCAAGCGTCCCCGGCGCTCTACATACACTTGTGAGGGCCCGTTGATAAGAATCTCGGAAACATCGTCATCCTCAAGATAAGCACGTACCGGTTCCAGAAAAAAGACCAAGAAGTCCGCCGTCGCCACTTTAGTCCTCCTCTCGTCCAATGATCGATTCCAGATACACCCCTTCTGCGCGCTCCTCCTCGGAAAAACGGACCGCCTGAGGAAGAATGAGGGGAACTTCGAGCAATACAAATGAAATGTTGTCCCTGGCCTCGGTCGTCAGAGCCTGCGACAGAAGGTCATCGGCCAGGGCCTCCGTCGGAAGCGTCTGCACCAGTGTTTGCCTGATTGCAGAATCGGGCAGGGCAGAGGTCAGGCCGTCAGAACACAGCAATAAGAGATCGCCTGGACTTAGGGAAATATCCGTCCATTGCGGATGGATTTCTTCGGAGACCCCCACGGCTCGCGTCAACAGGCGGCCCAGTTCTGGGCGCAGTTCCGCTCCGCCGGACATCTCGTTTGCGACGGTATGGTCACATGTCAGCCGCTCCAGTGTCGCCGAACGAAAACGATAGGCCCGGCTGTCACCCAAAGCGCAAAGCGTAGCCCGGTCAGTATGCTCCGGATCCAGCAGACAGGCACAGAGCGTCGCCCCCATGGACTTCAGCCCTTGTTCCCGAAGATAATGACGGATCTTTCCGTTCACACTGCACAGCGCATCCATGAGCGCATACTTCCGTGTCCCCTGCGGTTCCACGTTTTCTCCGGCGAACGCACCGGACAGCGTTTCAACCACCCACCGACTGGCCAGTCCCCCCGCCGAAGCGCCGCCCATCCCGTCCGAAACGAGGCCCAGCCCCACCCTAGGAAAGATGCCGACGGCATCTTCGTTGCGCGAACGAAGTCTGCCAACATTCGTACGGAAGGTCCACCGAAAGCCATCAAAAGGATATCGCATCTCACCCCTCCCCCACGGAAAGCCGACAAACATTCGGCCCAGTACGGCGCAGCAACGTCAGAATCTTCCGACCTGATTTCCCCCAGAGAATGAGCTCACCCCCATTGCGCGGGAGAATAACGGCCTGACACATTTCCCAGCCTTCCGCCAGCATTGCAGCTTCCAAGCGCACGCGCGCCGAGCCGTACGGAAGCGCCAGCCAAGCCTCCTGGCGCCATCCTGCCACCGCACCCGTGGGACGTAACTGTGGGAACGGCACCGGGAAATCCGCGCCGTTGCCGAGCCCTCCCATCAGAAAGCACGCTGTCAGGAGGCTATTCCGTAAAAAGTTCAAGGGTTTCGTTCCTTTCGTAGTTCCCCTCGTCCCGAAGCGTATCCGGGAGAGCCGGGGGATCCGAGGTGGGGTCTGCCGGCTTCCGCTCTGGCCAGATGTCCCCGACAACCATGAAGAGAACCTCCGGATTGAGGTAAAGAGTCTCACCGGAAAGCGATCGGACATCTAAGTCTCCTCCGAAATAGGACATCCTCAATGCGTCTCCGGAAGGGCGCAGCAGCATTGTTCCGCAGAGATGCACAACTCCCGGCACATCTTCGTCTGGTTCCGTTGGTCGGGCAAAAGAAAATCCTCCGGACGAAAGTGTGCGTCCCGTGCGGGGCGCTCCCGTGAAGCTCTTTTCCCAGAGGCGCAGAAAAGCCGCCGGCAATGCCGGGAGTTCCTCTAGACCGTACCCCTCGAGCCCACCGGTTGTTTCGGCCACATAGCTGTTGGTGCGCGGGTATTTCGCGAAACGGACGGAGCCTGCCATTGTCGGCTCGGAATAGACCTGTGCCCCGGCATTCTTGCCCACCCACAGCGCGGCCTTTGTCTTTGCTTCCAGAACGGCCAGTTGGTTGGTATCGCCGGGCTCCGCACCCCAAGTGACCATCCGCTCGGCCCGAATCAGGCGCAGGCGTGCCGACAGCATCTCCCCCATCAGGAACAATCCGCCCAACAGTAGCGCATAGACGGGAAAGACGAGGATGAACTCCATCATCGCCGCCCCTCGGCGGCGACGATCCTCCCGCGTAGGGGACGATGGTCGCCCTAGGGATTTGGCATTCTGACGTCTCATCCGCATAGGATCAGTCCTCGTAATAGGGGGACTGTTTGGCCTTTTCGTAATCTTCCGGGGTCGGTTCATACCGTTTGCCGATTTCTCGGCCATCCGTGGTCCGTCGTGTCGACTGCGACTTCTCAAATAACCCACGAGCCTCCTCCCCGAAGGCATCCAACCCCTCGGACGCGGCCTTTAGCCCTCCCTGGCGCAACATCAGCAATCCTTCGCGGGCTTCGTCCGTGAAGCCAACGGAAATGATGCTTCCATGCTTTTGCAGGAAGTCGTTGATTTTGGCCTCCACCTTGGCGACCTCCGCCACGATGGCTTGGATGGCTTTCTGCGTCCACTCCGCAAGCCACTGCTTCACCATAGAAATGGCGTTGTTCAGTGCGGTCGTCAAAGCCTCCGACAGAGCCTTCACCGCCAAATCGGCGATGGCTTGAAACTTCTCTTTGAGACTGAGGTTGTCGTCTGTGAGCACATTCAGCACATTGGAAATGCCCGCTTTGATGTCTTCGCCATTGATGCCGAAGAAGCCGAGCGCCTTTTCAATCTCCGGATGGTTGGCCAAATAACCGTCCACCCACTCCCCGGCCACCGTGTTGAGATAGTTCTTGCCTGCCACGACGCCAAGATCCAAAGCACTTTCGGCAATGTCCCCAAGATCGGCGTCCGGATTGGTGACCGTGTCCCAAAGCCCATCAAAAGCGGCACCCGTGCCGGGTCCCAACTCCTTTTCGATGGCGCTTCCGGCGGCCACGCGCCCGATGTCTGTCAGCGCACCGGCGTAATCGCCCGCATCAATCTGTGCGTCGATTTGTTGCTTGTAGGCCGCTTTCTGTTCATCCGTGAGATGGTCGGCTTTGTCGATCTGCTTATGACCCCATCCCTTTGTGGCGGATTTGATCGCCTGGGTGCGTAAAGCGTCCTTTTGTTGGTTCGTCAGAGAGTCGTCACCAAAGGAATCAATCCAAGCATTCACGTCGGACGCTGAATCTCCGGGCGCATATTCGGTCACGAAATCCTTCAGCTCGTCCTTGGCTTGGGCGAAGGCCTCCTCGGTGCCGGCAGTGAGGAGTTTTTCGGTGACGGCTGAAAGGGCTTCGGCTTCCTCCTCCCCGAGTTTGTCATGCAACATCTCCGAAACTTGTGCCGCCAGCAGAAAGCGGCCTTCGGTTATCGCAGCGTCCCCAAGTGTCTCCCAATCTATCTCCTCTGTGGCCCAAATAGCATCAATGACCTCCTGCTTTGACTCTTCGCTAGACCATCCGTCATAACGATTGAGTCCCTCCACAACCCATCCTTTGGCGACCTGCTCACCCAGTGCGCAGTAATCCGTCCCTTCTTTTCCAACGGCATCCAGCGCCTCCAGAAAGGTCGTGCGAACCCGTTCGTCGGTGATATGCTTGTTGATGTCATCCACCAACTGTTGCTTTCCTCCGGCAACGCCACCCATGCCGACGGCTTCGATGTATTTAGCCATCGCATTGGCGATGTTCTGCTCCGTCTTACTGTCGCCCGCACTGTTTCGCACGAACTCCGCCGCCGTGATGACACTGGCCTCATGTGCCGTCGCCAACGCCTGATTCGTCCCCATCGCATCCACGGCGGATAAAAGCGCATCCCTGCACCGATCACTCGGCCATTCTTCCTCCAAGAGGCGACGCTTTAGTTCATCCTTTTGCCGTTGAGCACCCGTCTCCGCAATGTCTTGGAGCAACGTTTGGAATCCCGGCAGTTTTTCGTCGTCGGCAAGCGTCTCCAGCGTCTTTCCCACAAGAAGCAAAGCCTCCCTCGACGAAGCGCCCGTGTCCAGCGCCTGCAAGGTCAGCGAGACCGCTGACGACCAATCCGCGTTGCCGCCGTCAGCCACAGAGATCCCACCGTCGGGGGCGGAGGCGCGGACCATCGTCCCCACCGATCCTACGGCTACCATCAAAAGCAATCCCAATCGCTTCATTGTCCGGCCCTCACTTGTTGTTGTGTTGCCATACGGCCAGCAATTCCGCCGACTGTTTAAGGTCAAACCACTCGAGCGTGGCCGGTTGCTCGGGGCGCAACGAGACGAGCGTCACCACCGTCGGCGATACCGACGAGACATAGGCCAACATCAATTCTCGGCCTTTTGCTCCCTGCACGGCATACCATCCGTAGGGCACCAACGACTGCCGCACCTTCGCGGGAACCGCCGCCCATGTCTTGCAATAAAAAGCCGTGTTCGGGTTTGGAAAGAGCCGTGCCAGCCGCTCCGCCTCCCCAAACCTCAGCTCCCGTCCGATGAGCTGGACGCGGGCCAGTTCACCGCCCTTGCCCTCGCCTAAGCGCACCAGCCACTTCATGCGCAGGGCCGTCCGTGCCACGGTCGGTGCGATATCCCATGCGGTGGTGTGCAGATGCGCCTCCCCCGTCAGCGGGTAGAGCACGTCGAACCGCGCCGCCGTCGCCGCCGTCTTCTCCCATAACACCGTTGCCAACGGCCGAGACTTCGGGGGCACCACCGTATCAACCCGCAACGGGGTCTTCGCTTCTCCGCGGAAGGTCTCCCCGCAGAGGAAGGCCGTTTCTTCCGCCTGTGGCACACGCTCTTGCCCATAACGTACCGAGGGCCCCCACCGCAACAGCAAGATTGCGTCCTGCCATGGATTGTAAAGAGCCGTTATCGCACCTTTCTCCGAAAGGGCGCCGGCCATTGACACCGCCCCAGTGAAAAAGTCAGCCAGCGGCACCTCCGCAAGTTCCGCCTCGGAACACCGTTTGTCCCACACGACCCTTGCCGGGGCCGAAAAGAAGAGGCGAACCCCCTCTTTCGGATTTTCCGCCATCGCCTCCCGAAACGCCTCCGTCACCGAGAGCGCCATCACCGTAGGAGCCATCGCCGGGGCTTGCGGTTCCCCCGCCCAAACGTTCACCGCGCACAGAGCCATCGCCGCCACGTATCCGATTCGTCTCATCATGTCCGTATCCTCATAAGATCTTCCTTGGCCACAGGGTCTTCGGCCAGTCAGCCTTGTTCTCGGGCCCGAACGTTGGGCCATCCCCCGACCCGGGAGCGGCCACACGCAGGAACTCGTCGGTTTTCTTTGGGTCGCCCTCCCCGGAGAGAGGCAACCAGCCAGATTCGTCGCCCTCGTCTTTTTGGATCGTTCCATCATCCACAAAATCAAGGTAAAGCAGTTTCGCCAAGCCGGAGGTCTCCTGCTGCGGATTCGCGACAAATTGATCCTCCACGGCTCGGAAGGCATCCGCCATCGCCACCGGCACCAAGGTTGGCTCCCACTCCGTCACGCATAGGTTCCACTGCCTCTCCAGACGAGCCGGAGCCGTGTCGCACACGCACCCGCTCTCTCCCGGCTCAAAATCGCCCAATCCGTCATGTTGCCGTTCCTTGTTGAGATAGCGATAAGACCCCTGTAAGGACCCGTCAACCGGATCTCGGAACGCTGCCCGCCCTGAGCTCAGCGCCCACATATAGGTGCCCGCGGCTTCATTCTTTCCCGCAGGATTCCCCACCGAATAGAGACTCCGGACGGATTCCACCGCATCGCCCAACAATTGCATCCACGGATTCCGCCGCCGCTTCGCCACCGCCACCGTGATGGTCCCGTCCGGCCCAAAGAACCGCTCGCTCAGAATCCACGGTCTGGGGTTGGCCCCTTCATAAATGAGAGGATCCAAAATCTCCGCGTCGTCCCCGTAAATCCGGGCATAGCCGCGCAACCAAACCCGATCGTTCGGGTCGCTTCCTCCGCCATTGTTCGGATAGGCACCTATCGCACAACTTCGATAGTCTTCGCGTGGAATCTCATGTTCGGTGATGTTCAGCTTAAGTTGTCTTGCAACACCTTTTCCCGTTTCGATCAGAAGTGTGCCGAAATCTTCCCCTTCACGATCGGCATAACCGTGATGGTCGGGTCGGTGATACGCGGAGACATCTCCGTTTCCGATAGCAAGAAGTCCCAACATATCCCGGAAATGTGCCCCCAACCGTGATGTTGGTGAAGCATTGCCATCAAGCATTCCGGTGGTGACGTCCATGAATGCCTTGGCAATCTCAATGACCGCTTCAATTTCGTTGTCGCTTTCAAACATTCGCCATCCGCCGCCATTCAATGGTTTGCCGCAGAAATATTTTGGGATGGGAATATGCCACTTTGAGCATCGCCATTCCTTTCTCGGCCACTTGAATCCCTTTCGTTTCTTTTTGTGGACACCAATACAGAACCATTTTGCGGAGGCCCATTCGTATTCTGCGTACAGCGCCGCGCCCTCATTGATATGGGAACAGGCCCGTGGATCTTCGCCGTCTTTCAGATGGGGACCGCCTTTTCGGCTTCCGACGGAGGGGCCAACATCCACCAGACTGATAAGTGCACTTGACAGCTGGCCAATAATCTGTTGGACAAACCCGGAGCCTGCGGAAAGATTCCCCCCGAGCATATGATTGCCGCGCGTCGCCCCATAGAGTCCTCGGCGGCGTTCTTCCGTATTGGTATCCCAAAAAACGCGGCGGATACCTGGTCCACCGTCTTCACGCAGGAAGCGCTCCCCCGTGCGTCGTCCACGCACAAACCATTGGTCAAATCCTGAAGAGCGCAAGGAATCATCGGTTGCTCCTAGAAGTTTTCCCTTGCTTGGTGATAGGCGGGATGCTTGAAGTTTCGGAGAGACAAAGAAGGTGGGGAGTGTCCAAGTCTCGGTCCCTTTTCCCGTCATTGCCAAGAAACGCCGCTCATCGTTCTCGGTGTTTCGGAGCCACTGAAAATAGCCCGCCTTTTCAGCCGAAGCCATCGCATCCTTGTCATCTAAGGAGGTCCCGTTGATTCCCTCAAAGAGAATATATGGATTCCATTCCGCTTCCGGGGTCTTCAAACTATAATACACATCGTCCAGTACGTCGCCGAATGCCGCCCGGAGATTCCGCTGGAGGACGTTTGCCACGGTCAGCTCAATACTTTCAACCATCTCCGAATGGATGCCGGAATAAAGAGCATTGAGGGCTTCGATGGTGTTCTTGTCTTCTTGAATCGATTTCGAGAGTGTGCGTACATAGTCTGTATCATACTGAGTCAGCACACCTGCAATGGTCATAATCGGGATCGGATTCCCATTGACGTTCACGACGTCTCGGGTATTCCCGTATCCGCAGAAGGGCTGATAGTCTTTCATGCAACATTTGGACACCTTTTTTATCGCCAGCTCTCCCACATTTGCTGTCGTAAAGTCTTTAACGGCATTAAGTAGCGTAATCAAATCCACCGGGATGGTAGTTTGTGGGAGAAAAATCACAGAAGGCCATTGTTCTGCCCACATTTTATCGGCGTTATAACGGTCATACACCAGCCTCAGCCATTGAGCCGTGATGCAGTCCATCTGCTTACGGGACATTTGGATGTAGGTGTAAGAGAGGGCTTTGTTGAGCATGGCCATGCGGGAGAGGGCGTCGGCCTGGATGGAGGCGGCGGAGTAGGCGGCGGCATCGGCGGCGTTTTGGAGGGCCTCGCGTTCGTAAATGGTGGTGCCCAAGGCATAAACGCCGCACCCCAGAACATAAAGGAAGAGAAAGACCGCGAGAGAACAGGCTATGATGACACCGTCCTCCTCCCGACGGAGGCGACGAAGCTCAGCTCCCAGGCGACAGAAAAAGTCCCTCATGTCAAACCCTCCCGCGTACCGGCGAATGGAGTATCCGCCTTCGGACCAACGCCTGGATTCTGAGTCGCGGCATTTTCCGGAGGCGGATCCGGGGTACGCTTCGGCCAGGCCTCGGTACTCCACGGCTTAGGCAGCGTACAGGACGAAGAAATCGTCACAGCATGCGGATAACCCGCATCCTCATCCATCATGGCCGGCACAAGCTTAGAGACCACGGGGACAAAAAGCGGGAAGGCGAAATGTACCGTGGCGGTCACAAAGCCTTCCGCAGCATTATCCACCGTCACGCGCAACTGGCGGTCGATGTCGCCGGACAGGGGGATGCGTCCCCACCCGGGCACCGTGGGGGCATCGCCGCCTGTGTGTGGCGCAGAGAAGCTCATCCATGCCAAAATCTGCCGGGCGGCCTGATAGGAGACATTCGTCTCATCGCCGCACACCGTATCCGCCGGATTGTAGACCAGTGCGGCGCGCGCGGCGCAGAAGGCGGCGTAGTCCGTCATCAGACGGGCCACCCAAAGGAAGGAAAACTGCACTACGCCGAAAACCACCAACAGAAACCATGGCAGAATCAGCACGGTCTCCATCATCACGCTTCCGCGCCGCGCCCCATGCTTCCGACGACCGATCATATCTGCCCTCCCGCGAGGCCCAGAGTACCCAAATAGCCCAAGGCAATCGCCAATGAGAAGGGGATCCTTCCGCCCTCATCCGTCCGCGGCGGCAATTGGGCCCGCCCCGCCCCGCAATCATAACGGACATCCGTGAGCGTACGGAACAAATGCTTCAGCCGTGCCGCGGAGCCCCTGCGGCAGAGCAGAAAAGTCACCGCCAGTACAAAGCCACCGAGCGAGGTCAGCATCAGGAAATCAGCGGCCCAGGCACTGCCAAGCCAACAGCCGCAGACGGCGAGCAGCTTGACGTCGCCGGCGCCGGCCATCCGCAGAAAGAAGGGCAACAGCAGGAAGAGCCCGCATAGGGCTCCTCCTGTCAGCCCCGGCAGAACGCCCCCGTTCCACCCAGCCAACGCCAGTCTCGCCGTGAGCGCCACCGCGCCCATCGGCAAGACCCAAACGTTGGGCAGACGCCGGGTCCGCCAGTCTTTTACGCAAAGAACCGTCAGCCACGGCAACGTGAACAGAAGCATCCAGCCAAGGGGAGACATTGGATCCTCCTATCAGGGAGCCGGTTGCTGCTCCCCTGTGCCACCGGAGCCACCGGTTCCGTCGCCGCCCTTGTCAGACCACTCGCCTCCCGCATATGAGGTTTCCCCGGCAGCGGCACCGACGAGTTCCGTATTTTGCGTAATGCTTTCACGCATTTTGTCGCCGAAAAAGTAGACCGCACCGGCAATGGCAGCGGCGATAAGGCAAATGATGAGAACGTATTCCATCATCGTTTGGCCGCGGCGGCGGCGGCGTTGGGACTGCGTAAGGCGCATGAATGCATCTCCTTGTTTTGTCGGCCTCACGGAATCGGCAGCGAAACGGCGCGACCGAGTCCCTGAAACCATTGAATGAACGTAAGGCCCATTGAGCGGTAACCCTCTCCGGGCATGAAAAAACTCATAAACAGTATCAGCAACGGCACGGCGAGCAGGCACAGCAACAGCACATATTCAATCATCGCCTGTCCGCGCACAGCGGTGTTCCGGGATGTCGGCCTCATGGTTGCTCTCCTTGCCGAAGTGTCCAGAAATCCGCCCGGGCCGCCACATCGCATATCTCCGGGAAAAGAAGAAAAGCCGTCAGCCGCGCCTCCGCACCCGGCTGCGCAAGAAGCTCCCCGCGCAGAATATCGGCATCGGCCAGAAAAGACGCCGCCTGGCGGATCTTCCGCGCGGTTTCGGAATCCGGCGCCTGCGTCTCAATGAAGGCAAGCGCCCCGTCAATGCTCTCCACTGCATCCAGCAGTGCTTTGGCACGTGCGCGGCACATCTGCCAATCGGCCAAAAGGCGGCGTGCGTCAGCCTCCGGCGCGGCAAAAAAAGCAAGAAGCGGAGTCTTTGCGCTCCCAGGCGCCAACCAGGCACGGGCGATTTCCTCTGCCCGGCCCCGAGCCTGTGCGGGATCTTCGGCCGCCCCGCGCCACACCTGCGTCACGGGGCGAAGAATCTTCCCAAGTACCGATGCGGAACGCAGGCGCTCTCCCAATGCTTCGCGAAACGATACGTACAGCGGGGATTTGGACTCCGGCAGTTCCGGGGGCACCGGGAGAGCGGCCTCCGTGCCCGAAAGGGCCTCGTTCAAACGGTCAGGCATCGCAGCCAGTGTCCCGTCGACCCAGACAGACAGGCTACGCCAGCGCCCGGCTTCTGCCGCCAGCGCTCCGCTCAGCGGCTCCGTCCCGGCGAGGGTCCCGATCCGCTTCGGGAGCTCCGCAGGCGGGGTTTCCCGAAGCATCAGCAGAGCGGCGGCGGCATCCGAAGCCGACTGCGCCGACCGTCGAAATGCGGCAAGCCAGACTTCACCTTTGCTCAGCCCTACAGCTTTCAGGGCTTCGACATTCAGGCGGAGATCCGGCAGAGAACGCAAGGTCACGAGATCCGCGTCGGAAAGGGGAGTCTGCTGGCGGAGCAAACGGCGAAGCGTCCTGTCGGCCAAGGACAATCGTTCCAGCTCATGGGCCGCCAAACGGGCCTTCCCAAGCGCTCCTGGCCAATCCTGAACCTCACCCTCCGGCACCGCGGCCGAGACCTGCGGTACGGTTTCCGACACCGCGGCCGCCCAAGACGACGCATAGGCATGCCAAGCCTTGCTCTGACGGGCCCAGCGATCCAGCCGCCCGGCGCATGCCTCCAGTTCGTCCGCGAGTGCCTCTGCACCGCGCGCATGACGGGCCTTCTCCAGCGCCTCAGCGGCCTCGGCAAAACGGCAGGCATTGCCCAACGTCTCCGCTTGGTTCAACCAAGAGGAAGCATCTTTCCAAACAAAGAAGCGGAGCAATGCGAATGCGCCGAGGGTGAGTACAAATATCCCCGCGATGATTCCGGTCCGGCGAAAACCGGCCTTGGGATCCTCATGCCGGACGGCACGGTCCAAGAAACGGAAGGCCTCCGAGGCAAAAACCAACGTATCGCCGTCCGACAGCAAACGCGCGTTCATCTCGGATTTCTGCGGGACACCGTTCACGGTAGTGCCGTTGGTGCTCCCGAGATCCCGCAGAAAAATGCCTTGGGCGGCCCCCTCTTCCGGAGCCTGCTCCAGCAGCTCCGCATGACGGCGGGAAGCCAAGGCATCGGTCAGCCGCACCGCACAGTCCGGCCCCGTACCGATGACGGCAGGAAAGCATTCCAGGGGGATACGCTCACCGGCATGGGGCCCACCCAACCGCTGCAGTCTGTGACAGGTATCGACTGTGACAGACTTCGTGCGCGGCCCCGGAAGAGAAACCGCCAGACGGCATTCGCCGAGGACGTAGACTTCGCCGGGTGCCAACGGATGCTCCCCGGTGATCCGTTCGCCGAAGAGCCACACGCCGTTGCGGCTGGAAAGGTCACGGATGTACCAGCGCCCGCGTCGAAGGAAAAGTTCCGCATGGCGATGACTCACCAGCGTATCCTCCGCAGGCAGCTCCCAGTCGGCCCCGGCGCGACCGAGAAGCAGACGGGTAACCGTCAACGTGTCGGTTTCGCACAACCTGACGGTCTGCCCTCGATAGGTCAGCGCCAAGTGCAGGCGGATTTTCGGGAAGAGACTCGGCAATTTCATCGCACACTCCTTCCGATGGCTCGGGTGTCCCGCTCCGGATAGGGGAAGGCCCGCTTTTTCTCGCTGTGCGTCAGCGGATGATTGGCAACCCAGCGACGCTGCATCGCCCGGAATTCGGCAAGAATCCCCTCCCAATGTCCGCGCTCCGGACTGCCGGCCCGGGTAGCGCACAGATGGGCTGCCAGAGACGCATCCATCCGCGGCCAGTCAGCCGTGTCCGGATGCTTCAGCCTTTCGGCAATGACGGCCTCGCCCAGGGCATTCTTCGGCGAAGGGAGTCCCGGCGTAAAGTCCCAGATGCGGTCCACGGCCTCTGCTGGGTTCTCACCGGCCCGCCACGCCACAAAATATGGGCTGGTTGAGAAAAGAAGCCGGGTGGCCCGATCACGGACTTCCCAGGGGACCTCCCGCACCAACACCCAACGCCGCTCGCCATGGCGCACAAGAACGGCACTTCCCGCCCACCGGCTGCCGGTAGGCTCCGTGTGAATATAGCGAAGACAGACTCCCGGAAGCCCATGACCAAGATTGCTGCGAAGCTGATAATCCTCCACATAGATTTCGTCCTGCTCCGGCATGGCATAGCGCTGGGTCAAGATCTTGGCCTCCTCCCGCCGCCAGCGTTCATCAATCTCATAAACGTGGCCGCCACGTTGGCGGTCATCAAACCATGCCCGCATCGAAGCCGCACGGCTGCGGCGAAGTTCCTCAGGAGAATCCGCCACCTCCAGGGCAATGCACAAAGGAACACCTTTAACCGAAACATCCCTTCGGTATGTCCCCGGCCCACAATCGGGCAGGACAAACGCCACTTGCGTAACCGGAGGAAGGAGCGAGGTGTCTTTCCACAACGCTTTGAGCAAGAACACCACCCCTATCACGGCGACCGCAAGCAAAAGAAAGCCCCTGCGCCGAAGCCGGTTCCGCCGCCGGACCGCCTGGCGTTCGGCCAATAACCGCAGCTCTTCGGGCGTGACAGCCCGGGTCCGCTCCGAAGGGTCAAAGAAGGCCGTTCTGTCATCGCTTGGAGTCTCTTGGCAACAGGAAACCGATACCGGAGGAGATGCCGTTGCCGAAGAAAGCGTTACCGCAGGTGCCGCCACACCGATCGGTACCGTCGCATCGGCAAGCGTAGGGGCCCCCGCCAAGGTAGCCATGGCATCCGCCCCCTGCGTCGCTGTCTCATCTGCCGCCACAGGCGCCGGCCCGACGACCTCAAAGGCCAACGTCCCCCCCATCTTCAGCATATCCCCGACCGAAAGCGGCAGGATATCCCCCTGCCGGAGCTTCCGGCCGTTCAGCATCGTCGTACGTACGCTGACCACCTCGATATACGGCACACCCGAGCGGACAGAGAGCAACGCATGAATCGCGGACACGTCCGGGAGCTGCGACCTGATGTCCGCCCGACGCGAACGTCCGATCAGGCGGGGTGCTCCTTCCGCCGGAAAGCTCTGGCCGAAAAGATCGCCGGCAATGCAACGCAGCTGGAATCCACTCATCGCATGGTCCTCACGAGATCCAAAATACGGATGGCCACCGGCGCACCGATCACGATAAAAACCGCCGGCATGATAAAAAGAATCATCGGAAAGAGAATCTTGGTAGGGGCCTTGGCAGCGAGGCGTTCGGCGAGATTGAAGCGGGCTTTGCGCATTTCCTCGGCCTGGATGCGAATGGTCTCCGAAAGCGTGGCACCGGTCTTGTCGCTGTTGATAACAGCCTCGGCAAAATAAGTGAAGGCGTCCAGCTGGATCCGATCGGCCATTCCGCGCAGTGCGACGTCCCGGGAGGAGACCTGCTGTTCACGCATCATGTGGCCAAATTCCTCCGTAAGGGGATTCTGAAGGCGGAGGTCAAGGTAACTCTGCACAGCCGCACCAAAGCTCTGCCCCGCCGAGACCGCCGCATGCAACAGGTCAAAGACGAAGGGTAGCGCACGGGAGATGGCCCGTTGCCGGGCCTCCACCGCCTTGCGCAGCTGGGAGGACGGATAGGCGAGACCCATCACCAGCCCAGGAATCAGGCCAAAAAACCACAGGATGCCGTTTTCCTTCCCGGCAACGGAGTCGAGCAGCAACCCCATACCCGAGAGCATCCCCCCAAAAACCGGGGCGTAGAGCAATCCGGCCACCCAGACCTGTGGCACGGATATCCGTTCGGAGAGACCCGCAACGGCGAGTTGCCTGCGGATGCGTTCGGAAGCGTCCGTGAAGAGCGCCTCCAGCGCGCTCCCCACCGGAAGCAAAGCGGTGCAAACGGGGGCGACATTGCGGAACCAAGCCGGCGTCCCCGCCTCTTCCCGTCCTTCCCGCCCCCCTGCGGTCAGGCCTCCGTGCATCAGCCCCGAGGCCAACCAGAAACTGCCAAGGATAAGCGCCCCCACCGCAAGTGCCAACAAAAAGTTCATGGCTTATACCTCAATGGTGACGATTTTGCGGATCCAGAGAAACCCCAACGTTTCCAAGACCACTACAGCGCCCAACGCAATCCACCCTGCGGGCCGCGTGACCAACAGCAACATCAGCTGCGTATCGATCAGCAGAAGAATCAGAAAAATGCCGACGGGGGCACAAGCCATTAGAATAGCCTCAAATTTCCCCTGCGCCACACGGTTCTTCAGCCGCTCGCGGAAGTCCGCCCGCTGACGGATGGTTTCCGCCAGCTGCGCCATGATATCCGTCAGGCGGCCGCCGGATTTGGTCGAGAGGCGAATGGCGGACTTCATCAGCAGCAGATCCTCGCAGGGAACGCGTCCATAGAGCCGGTCGAGAGCCTCATTGACATCCCTGCAGAGCGGAAGCTCCTCCACTGTCAGCGAGAGCTCCTCGCGCACGACGCCTGGTGTATGCTCAGCCAACGTCCGCAGGGCCTGAGTGATACCCATGCCAGCCTTGACGTTGCCCGCCAGTCCGAGTACGACATTCAGCATCTGCCGTTCAAAATCAGCCCTGCGGGCTTCGGCTTTCCGACGATAAAACGCATAAGGGAGTTGCCACCCCAGCAGAGCCGCGGCCACGGCCAGCAACGTCACACCGAAACCGTGAAACCCGACTCCAACCCCAAACAGCAACACCACTCCGGCACCGGCGCCGGCCGTCCCCACGCGCAGGCGCGCCAGCTCCTCCGGCGCGATGAACCGGCTGACCGGATCACCCCCCGGGACGATCGCACGGCTTACAAGCCCGGCATCCATCCGCCGCCGAACCGTGCGCGCCGCCAAGACGGCCACAAAGAAGACCGCCACGAAGACAAATACCAGCAGCAGGGTATCGCTCATCGCCCTCAGCTCTCCGCCGTCGGATTGAAAATGCCGCGGGGCATCCGAAGATCGCCGACTTCGTCAAGGCGGCGCACGAAATCCGGGATGATGCCATTGCCGGTATGGTAACCCAAGACACGGCGGCGTTCGTCAACCCCAGTCCGGACAAAAGAAAAGATATCCTGCAACATGATCAGATCCCCCTCACAACCGGTCACCTCCGAGATGGCCACCACTTTGCGCGAGCCATCCGGAAGGCGTGTTTGCTGTACGATGAGCTGCACGGCGGAGGCGATTTGCTGGCGGATCACGCTCACCGGCAGCTCAAACCCGGCCATCAGCACCATATTTTCCAGACGGGTGAGGGCCTCGCGGGGGGAATTGGCATGAAGCGTGGTCAGCGAACCGTCATGTCCGGTGTTCATGGCCTGAAGCATATCCAGGGCCTCGGCCCCGCGGCATTCGCCCACAATGATGCGATCGGGCCTCATGCGCAGAGTATTCACCACCAGGTCGCGAATGGTCACACGCCCCGTGCCTTCGACGTTGGCGGGGCGGGCCTCCATGCGCACAAGGTTCCGGTGCTGAAGCTGAAGTTCGGCGGAGTCCTCAATGGTGATCACACGCTCACCTTCGGGGATGAATCTGGACAGAACATTGAGCAGAGTCGTCTTTCCCGAACCCGTTCCTCCGGAAACCACGATATTCTGCCGTGTGCGGACCGCCTCGCGCAGAAATTCCCCCATGGCCGGGGTCATACTGCCAAAGTTTACCAGATCGTCCACCGTCAGCTTGTCTTTCCGAAACTTCCGGATCGTCAGCGCAGCGCCGCCCAACGACAGAGGACGGATGACCGCATTCACGCGGGAGCCGTCAGGCAGGCGGGCATCCACCATCGGGCTGGCTTCATCGACATGGCGCCCGATCGGTTCCACAATGCGGCGGATCACCGCCAGCAGCTGTTCTTCGTCGCAAAACCGGATTCCCGTCTCATACATTTTCCCGCGGATCTCAACAAAAATGTAGTCGGGGCCATTGACCATCACCTCGCTGATGTCATCACGGCGAAGCAGCGGCATGATCGGGCCGTAATCTATCAGCTCATCCATCAGAGCCTGGGCAAACCGCTCCTTGGAAAGACTCGCCGGCAAACGGTGCCCCTGCTCGGTAAGCGCCTGCCAGATCCCCTCGGTGAGCTTTTGGCGCATGGCCCCGTCAGACCGGCCAACGCCCTCCTTGAGATTCAGCCGCTCCACAATGTCGTGGCGGAACTCCGCCAGCAACTGCACCGTACGCGCGTCATAGAAGGTGCAAATATCATGGAAGAGGTTGGCCGCCTCCGGCGGGAGACCGCTCTCAGCACGGGGTGTACACCCGACCTCCGGCGCAGGCTTCAAAGGTTCCTGAAAGGCAGGCGGCGGAGGCGGCGCGTCCTGGGAGGCAGACGGCGCCCCCTCGCAAAGCTCCAGCGCACAATCCGCCAAGCGCACGTCCATCCCGGGCTCCAGCGCGGACATCCGCTCCACCCGGACCCCGTCGATTGTGAGGCCAGCAGTGCTGCAGAGGTCTTCAATGAAAAAAACACCGTTCACACGGACCAACCGGGCATGGCGACGGGAAACGCGCTGGCTGCGCAAAACCACAGCACACTCCGCCGAGCGACCGATAATCCATTCCTGCGCCTCCGGCGCAAGCGGGATCTCCGCACTCATACCGTCGGCATGGGCGATGCGCAGCCGGACCGAATCGCTCATTTCAGCGCTCCGGTCTTCTCGCGCACATCATCCACCACACCTTCGGCATGGCCACTCGTCGGCATCGTGATGGACTCCGCCTCCTCCACAATCGGGGAGACCAACAACAGCACATGCGCTGAGGAGGAATTGTTTTCTTCCTTACTGAAAAACCAGCGAACAATCGGAATATGCCGCAGAATCGGCGTACCCGACGGCTCCGACCAGTGAACCTTCGCATTGCGATTGTGCGACAGCACGTAGGTGCGGCCCAAGATCATCGGGAAGCTGGGCGTCTCAAAGGAGACACCATCCGTGCTCATATAAGCCGCAGCGCCCTCCCCTGTCGGCTCACCGCTCCGCTCCACCTTCATCCGACAGAGGACCATGTTCGGAGCAACCAAACCGCCGGACACCTCCGCCGTGAGGCCGAATTCTACCGACTCCAGCCCGCTGTTGTCCGAAGTATCGTCCGTATTGCTGCCGGTGTTGACCATCAGGGTTCCGCCGACATGAAGCTTCGCAGGCTCCTCCACATGGTTGGTGAACCGCACACTGTCCGTCAGCATCGCCCGGGAATACTCCTCACCGGCGTAAAAATCCGTCGTAGAGGCCGAAATCCCAGTGTCTCCGGAAGAAATGGTGGCACTCCGGGAACGGGAACGGGTACTTCCGCCATCACTCGAACGCCCCCAAGCGAAATCGATCATGCTTCCGACGCTAAGGGCATTCTGCCGGCCGTATCGCTCCTCCTCTCCGTCGGAAAGCACGAGCACCGCCACATTCAGCGTAATCACCAGATACTTATCCACCTCCACATTCACCTGGCAGGCAACCTCCCCGGGCTGCGGCTCGGCATCAACGGCCAGATGCCCCACATTGCGCAACGCTGCACGGATCTTTGCCAATGCCTCGTCAGAATAGGTCTTTCCGGAAACAACCACGCAGTCTTTGCGTTCTTCAACGGCCAGTTCGTTAAGCGGGGAATTCTGAGTCACCTGCTCCCGGACCACATAGCCAAGGCCCTCCAGTTCCTGGCGCACACGTGCCGGTTCATCCGACACGCGGAGCCGTACGCTGTTCACCGGCTGCCGACCGAAATACTCCGCTGTCTCCGCTATCGCCGCCTGCAGCTTTTCCCATTCCGTCCGTGAAGCCACCGTTCCCAAGACAGCGCCGTCCTTTTCCCGGACGGACACCCCTGCGACACCCTGCAATCTTTCGCGCAACGCGCGGACGTACAGTGCAGCATCGTCCAGAATTTCCACCCGAAGCTCTTCCGTCCCGCCGCCGGCAAAGATCAGCGACAGCGTCCCCTGCCCTGTCCCCGCGCCGGCGGTCAGACGCAGCACCGAAGGCCCCATCGGCCGCACAGAGAGCCAATCCGGCGCATCATAGGCGGAGATCGGCGCAGGAAACGAACGCAGCATACTCTCCCCCGGACGGAGGAGCAAGGGCGCCTCTTCGGCAAGAACCATACCTGCCGCCAAGGCGCAGACGACAGACACAATACAGGCACGCTGACTCATGGACGACCTCCCCTTCCTCAGTTAAGAGCACGAATGCGCCGCTCAAGTTCATCGGCCGTAACCGTTTCGGGCTTCATCGTGGCGCCATCTCGCACGATCCACGGATAGAGCTCCATGGTACGCTGCGCCCACAGCACGGTCTGGGCGTCACGCTGCGACAGCTCCAGCAAAACCCCCGCCCCCCCGTTAAGCACCTGGCGCACGCGGATATTCGACAACACCGGACGCAGCGTATACACCGTTCTCGCCTGTGCCGTGGGAGATGCCGCATCAGCACTCAAATCACGCGGAAGGCGGTCCGGTGAGACCGTCTCTGCCGTCTCCAGACCGACGATCGTGATGTATGCGCCTGCCCGAAGCAGACGCCCCAGCGTCGCATCCGAGAAGGTTACCGTCGTCAGGCAGTTCTCGCGTTCCGACGGTTCCAACGGTACCGGCGACTCGTCGCTCACGCCGTCGCGCAAAATGTAATCCCCGCCTTCAACTGCCCGTGTCGCACGACTGCCCAACGGGGAGGAAGTGCCGCGGAACGCCTGCCGGGGAAGCGCCGAAGAAACGCGCTCAGCTTGCTCCGCATTCCCTTCATTGATGACATCTCCCGCTCGGATGCCAACCCCCCGACGCGCTACCCAGACGCGTTCCGTCACCGGCGTGTCACGCTCCACGCGGCCGAGCCGATGCCACACCAGAGCCACGGCCATTGCCGCCACAACCGAAGCAATCAGCAAAGGAATCATATTTTTCATATGCGCCCCCTATCAATACCGTGAATTAGAACTCTCGTAATCGTTTGCCAAATCTGTGTAATCGGTCTCATTTGCAAAACCTCCCCACGTAAGCGCACCCGCACGGGAGAGTCCAAGAACCGCTACTACGCTATCACACTACCCCCCCGTCAACACTTTTTATCTTATTGATATTACAATAATAAATCACGTCACAAGCCATCCGAGGTGAACCTACGGCCTATTCCTCCGGAAAAGGAAGACACCTGCTCCGCTGAGGGGGAGTGTACCCTTTTCACCTCCTGAACGCTCCGGATCAGCCCTAAAGCACCTCCTGGCCCACCTCAGAGCCACCTTCGGTCTCAAGTGGACCCACGCTGTGGAAGGAGTAAATGCACTTTACGCTCATTTACTCTTACAACGGCGCACTTCGGATGGCGAGTGACCCCCGTGCCGGCGGACCCGGAGAAAGGCCGGCGGGAGGCGGTTTTTTGCGGATGTTTTGGTATACTGGCGCATTATGACGAGCACACGCTATATTGTCGTTTCGCTGGTGGCCTTGATGTTCACCCTCTATACGTGGCTGGGCGGCGGCTTCGTGGCCTCCTGGCTCTCCCCCTGGGCCGGCTGGCTGGCGCTGCTGATTGCCGAGGCCGCCCTGCTGCTGCCCGAACAGCGGCAGACCGAGTCGCTCTTCGACGCGCGCCGGCGCGTCTGGCGCGCGGTCGTGCGCGACCCGCTGACCTGGCTGGCGGCGGCCCTCTCGCTCTATCTGCTGATCCAATGGTTCAACGCCTGCACCTTCGCCGTGTGGGACGCGGAAGACCGCCTCTGGCACATTGTCTCGCCGGCCTTCGACTGGCTCCGTCACCCGCAGACGGCGATGCTGACGGCGACGCCACCCGAGGCCGGCACGGTCAGCCGCTTCCTGCCTGCCCCTTTTGCCTGGCTGCCCTCCTCGCTGCGCGCCGACGAAGCGTGGAACGTGCTCGACTGGTTCCCGCCGATTCTGGTCACCCTCCTGGCCATGCGCCACGCGACGCTGCGCCGCACGAAGCGCATGCTGCTCACCTACATCTGCCTGATGACGGCGGTCCTGGCGGTGGCCGGCATCATCCAATACGCCGTCGACGGCACCTTCCTCTACTGGGGACGCAAAGCCGGGGCCTTCTTCTTCGCCACCTTCGGCTATCCCAACCACGCCGCCAGCTTCTTCCCGGCGGTCATGGCCCTCTCGGTCGGCATGCTCCTGTGGTCCTTGGAGCACCGCGAACACGCCCGCGTCCCGCCGATCGCCTACGCCGTCACCATTGTGCTGACGGCCGTCTCGGGCTTCCTCTCCGAATCGCGCGCCGGCATGCTGCTGACGCTGGGCGTCGCGGCCTGCTCCATGGTCTACGTCATCATCCGCTACTGCGGGTCGTGGCCGGCCAAACTGCGCCTGGCCATCCCCGCGCTCTGCCTGACGCTGGCGCTCTGCCTCGGGGGCACCTTTGCCTTCCGCCTCTACGCGACCTCGGCCAACGACGCCCGCCGCCAGGCCATCGCCACGGCACAGACCGCCGAGGAGAAGACCGCCGCCGAGGCCATGCCGTCCTACGCCCCGCTGCCGATGGTTGACCCGGTCATTGCCGAGATCGGCGGCACCGACTGGGCGGCCTTCTTTGAAAATCCGATGCTGATGCGTTCGGGCTACCAGGGCATCCTGGCCCTGCGCCAGCACGCCGACCGTCCGTGGTACGGCACGGGCGCCTGGAGCTTCCGCTGGCTCAACGTCACCTACATCGACCGCGACAACCCCGAAGAACGGCAATGGCTCCGCAACCGCATGGGCGTCGGCCAGGCCAACGTGCACAATGACACCCTCCAGTACCTCGCCGAACACGGCTGGATCGGCTTTGGCCTGATGCTCGGCTGCGTCGCGGCACTCTTCCTGCCCTTCCTGAAATTCCTCTTCACCAGCCCGGCCTACACCTTCACCGACGAACAGGCCGACCGCTGCTGGCTCAACCGCATCAACGTCACCGCCGTCTTCATCCTGATGGCCACGACGATGATGGCCTTCCACAGCTTCATCGACCTCGTCTTCCGCAGCCCCGCCTGCATGATGCTCTACGGACTTCTCTTCGTCTGCGCCCCCGGATGCCTCGTCTACGTCGGCAAACGGGGCTCCGCCGCCCCCGCGGCGCCCGCCGTCCGCAGCGGCCCCTGACCCTCCCCCGCCAACCTCCCCACGGCGGCACACTCCCCGCCAACCGCCGGCCCCTTACCCGGCACCGCACCACCCCCTGCTTCAAAGACTCCACCCCGGCGGCCCACTCCCCTCACCCCGCCAACCTCCCCCCGGCGGCGTGCTATAATCCTGCCATGGAGCACGAGCGCGCCATTCTTCATGTCGACATGGACGCCTTTTTCGCGGCGATCGAGCAGCACGACCGGCCTGAACTGCGGGGGCGGCCGGTCATTGTCGGCGCGCCGCCCGACCGCCGCGGCGTGGTTTCGACCTGCTCCTACGAGGCGCGCGCCTTCGGCGTGCACTCGGCGATGCCCTCCCGGCAGGCCTACGAACGCTGCCCGCAGGGCATTTTTCTGCCCCCGCGAATGGGGCGTTACCGCGAAGTCAGCGAGCAGGTCTTCGCCATCTTCCGAACCTTCTCGCCTCTTGTGGAGCCGGTCAGCGTGGACGAGGCCTTTCTTGACGTCAGCGGCGTGCGGCGCCTCTTCGGCGAACCGCGCGCGGTGGCCGAGGCCATCCGTGCGCGCGTCCGGGAAGAGACGGGGCTGACCTGCAGCGTGGGCGTCGCGCCCAACCGCTTTCTTGCGAAGCTGGCGGGGGAGGAGCGCAAACCGGACGGTCTCTTCGAGGTGCCGCGCGATCAGCCGGCCCTGCTTGCCTGGCTCGGGGCCAAGCCGATCCGGGCGCTCTGGGGCGTGGGGCCCGCGCTGGCCGGGCAGCTGGAGGCGCACGGGCTGAAGACGGTCCGTGACCTCCAGAGCTGCGACCCGCGGCGCCTGCGCGCCTTTCTGACCGAGGGGCTGTGCGCCCATCTAACGGCCATTGCCTTCGGCCGCGACAGCCGGCCCGTCGGCGTGAGCCGCCCCGAGAAGTCCTTCTCGCGCGAACACACCTACCCGGAGGACACCCTCGACCTGACCCAAATCCGCGACGACCTGCGCCGCATTGCCGCCAATGTCGGCCGGCGTCTGCGCGAAGCGGGGGTGCGGGCTTCGGTCGCCAGGCTGAAGATCCGGTATGCTGGGTTTCGCACCGTCACGCGGCAGGCGCCCTTTCCGACGCCGGTCTGCGACGACTTCGCCCTCCGCGACATGGCGCTCCGGCTCCTTGAGACCCACCTGGAGCGCGGCACGCCGGTCCGCCTGATCGGGTTTGGGGCGGAGCATCCCGACGCGGGCCCCGACCCGGCGGAGGACCTCTTTGCCTACGCCGGCGTGGAGACGCCCTCTCCGCGCACCAAGGAGGAGAAACTCTTCGCCACCCTCGACGCGCTGCGCCGGCGTTACGGCCGCGACACCTTCCCGACGGGACGGGAAGGCAAAGCCGACAGCGCCTCGGAGAGGGATGCCTGACGGCGCCCAAGGCCCGCATCACTCCTCAGAGAGCGGCGTCAGAACATAGCGCTCCCCCTTCCGGGTCATGAAGACTATGCCGCCCGCAGACGTCCGCTCAAAGGGTACAGGCCGACCCGCCGCATCGCGGACACCAAGCCTGCCGACACGCTCACAGAAGACCTCAGCCTGACCGCCCTTCCGGGACAGAAGCACGGCCTCTTGGAGCCGCCCTCCCACCCATGCCGCAGAGACCTTGAAATTGCCCCTGGCCACCAGACCGTCAACGCATCCGGCAGCCCAGGCCGCAGGCAACGCCGGCAGGAGGTGTATATAGCCGGCATGGCTCTGCAGAAGCATCTCCGCCACACCGGCGGTCATGCCGAAATTGCCGTCAATCTGGAAAGGCGGATGGGCATCCCATAGATTCGGATAGATTCCGACAGCGAACAGAGTGCCGATAAGTCGGTGTGCCCGGTCGCCGTCTCCCAGACGGGCCCAGAGCGCGATACGATGCCCCATGCCCCATCCGGTAGAACGGTCCGTGCGCAGATTCATGGACACTCTGGCCGCCTCGAACCACTCCGGGGTATCGCGGGTAATCAGGTCACCGGGGTACAGCCCCAGAAGATGGGACAGGTGACGGTGGCCAAAGCCCTGCCCCAGGGGCTTCCCCTGCGCATCGCGGTTAAAGTCCGTCTCCGTATACCACTCCAGGACCTGCCCGTCGCGGCCGATTTCGACAGGTCCCTTCAGACCGTCGCGTTTCCGCTGCCAGTCGGCCAAAACGGCGGCATCCTCTCCGACAAGACGGCCGGCGGCCATGGCATCGGTGAGGAGCTGCCAGACAAGGGTCTGTTCGTAGGTATTGCCATGCGTACGGGGGCCGTGTTCGGGCGAATAGGCCGGCGACGTAACGTAGCACCCGTCCGCATCGGCCGTCAGCAGGCCGGAGAACATAACAGCCTCCTCTCGCAGCATGGGGTAGACATGACGGCGCATGAAATCGAGATCACCGGTGTATTCGTAATGTTCCCAGCAGTTCTGCAGGATCCATGGCACAGCCGTAGGCGACCATCCCCAGTCGAATGACCAGCCGGGACAGGTCCACCCAAAGGGCGTATTCTGCGTGTGCGCCATGAAGCCGTTTTCTCCGTCCGGGCCGCCGGGAATGCCGGCGTAGATTTCCGCCGTCACACGGCCGGGCCGGCGCAAAGCATTCACATAGGCCACAAGCGGCAGGGCGCATTCGGCCAGATCGGTGCTGTAGACCGGCCAGTAGTTCATCTGCAGGTTGACATTGAGATGGTAATCGGAGGACCAGGCCGGGCTGTTGACATTGTTCCATACACCCTGCAGATTGGCCGGAAGAAGCGAATTTTCACGTGACGAGGAAAGCATCAGATAGCGTCCGTACTGGAAAAGAAGCACCTCCAGCAGCCGCCGCTCACCCTCCGTGGCCGTTCCGTCCCGGTAGGCCTCGAGCAGGCCATCGGTCGGACGTGCCGAGGGGCCCTGCCCCAGATCGAGGGTTACGCGGCCGAAACGGGATGCATAGTCGGCCACATGGTCCGCCCTGACGGCCCGGTAACCTTTCTCCGCAGCCGCACCGACGGTGGCCGTCACGCGCCGACGGAGCATCTCCGGCGTCTCCCCCGTCCGGTAATGCGGAAAGACTGAGGCATAATCGGTAGCCGCACAGAGGTAAAGCGTGACGGCATCCGCACCGGAAACGGAAAGCGCACCGTCTGCTGCACGGACCTCCGCGGCTTCCCCCTCGGCTGTGACACGGATCTCCGAATCATAACGCAGCCCGTTGTCAGCAACGCTCCCGGCCAGGACAAGGGCATTCTCCCGTGATTCCGGAACACCGCCCTGAGCCGAATCAAAGGCGATTCCGACATCCGGCAACACACCGTCCGAAGCTTCCAGACGGATAACCAAGACATTGTCGGGATTGCTGACAAAATACTCCCGCCGGAAGCGTATCCCCCGCACGCAAACGAAACGGAGGCTATCGCCGTGCGAAGATCAAGATCCCTGATATAGTCCCGGATTTCCGCCGCACCGAGCCCGGAAAACGTAAGTCGGAGCGTTCCCCAACTCTGGTAGGCCCCATATCCGTCCCGCCCGCCGACCAAGCTATCGCAGAGTGCAGAGGCCTCCCCGGAGCGCCCTTGGGCAAAAAGCTCACGGATACGGCGGAGGGTGGCGCCATGCCGCCCCTTTTCCGGCAGATTGCCGCCGATATAACCCGGACGGGAGGGAGATGGACCGCCGGTCCAGAGGGTTTTCTCGTTGACCGTAAGGCGCTCTTCCGAAATTTCCCCGTAGATATTGGCCCCAACATCCCCGTTCCCGATGGGAAGGGTAAAGCGCTGCCAGATTTCATCTTCCCCCGAGGCTCCGCCCTGTGAGGCCGGCCGATCATACCAGAGACGGAGAGCTCCCGAAGACTGAGCGGACAGTTCAGGAAGCGCAACCGCGCTTCCGGCAGCAGACAGCGTGAGCATGACCGGAAAAAGACGGAGCAAACTCCGATACAGGCAAACGTGTACACGCATATTCAACTCCTTTCGGCTGATTGTGGCACGGTCTTTCCCCCTATCCGGACGGGAACACCGAAGTTTCTTCCATACTCCCACATTGTCCGGATCCGGCCAATCCGCATATGCCGTATTCTCGGAAGGAGGCACGGCCGTACGCAGTCCGGCCGGGCGACCGGGCCAGAAACAAAAAAGGTCCCCGCCGGAGCGGGGACCTTTTTCTTAGCCGGAGCTGCACGCTTACAGGCAGCTGTGGCAGGTGCGGGCGATGACTTCGTCCTGATGCTTCTTGCTGAGGTTGATGAAGCGGACGGCGTAACCCGAGACGCGGATGGTGAGATTCGGGTACTTGTCGGGGTGGGCCTGGGCGTCGCGGAGGAGGTCGGTATTGAAGACGTTGACATTGAGGTGGTGGGCACCCTGGGCGAAGTAGCCGTCCATGAGGCGGGTGAGCTTGGAGACCTGCTCGGGTTCCTCCTTGCCCAGCGCCATCGGGTTGATGGTGAAGGTGTTGGAGATGCCGTCGCGGCAGGCGTCGTAGTTGAGCTTGGCGACGGAGTTGAGCGAGAAGGTCGCACCGGAGGCATCGCGGCCGTGCATGGGGTTGGCCCCGGGGGCGAAGGCCTCGCCGGCCTTGCGGCCGTCGGGGGTGGCGCCGGTGTTGCGGCCGTACATCACGTTGGAGGTGATGGTCAGCAGCGAGAGCGTGTGCTCGGCGCCGCGGTAGCAGGGGGTCTTGCGGAGCTCGGCGTAGAAGAACTCGGCCAGCTCCTTGGCAATGCTGTCGACGCGGTCATCGTCGTTGCCGAACTTCGGGAAGTCGCCCTCGACGATAAAGTCGGTGGTGATGCCCTCCTCGTTGCGCACGGGGGTGACCTTGGCGTACTTGATGGCGGAGAGGGAGTCGGCGGCGACGGAGATGCCGGCGCAGCCGAAGGCCATCCAGCGGTGGGCCAGGTGGGTGTCGTGCAGGGCCATCTGGATCTTCTCGTAGGCATACTTGTCGTGCATGTAGTGAATCACGTTCATGGTGTTCACGTACTGGTGCGCGAGCCAGGAGAGGAGCTTCTTGTAGCGGGCCATGACGTCGTCGTAGTCCAGCGGGCCGGGGGCGGGGAGGTCGGAGACGGGGCCGACCTGCTTGCCCTTGATCTCTTCGCGGCCGCCGTTGAGGGCCATGAGGAGGACCTTGGGGAGGTTGCAGCGGGCGCCGAAGAACTGCATGTCCTTGCCGATCGTCATCGCCGAGACGCAGCAGGCGATGGCGTAGTCGTCGCCGAAGCGCTCGCGCATCAGGTCGTCATTTTCGTACTGGACGGAGTCGGTGACGATGGAGACGTGGGCGCAGTAATCCTTCCAGCCCTGAGGCAGCGCGTTGGCCCAGAGGACGGTCATGTTCGGCTCGGGGGCCGGGCCGAGGTTTTCGAGGGTGTGAAGCACGCGGAAGGTGGTTTTGGTGACCAGCGTGCGGCCGTCGAGGCCCATGCCGCCGAGGGATTCGGTCGTCCAGGTGGGGTCGCCGGCGAAGATGTCGTTGTACTCGGGGGTGCGGAGCTGGCGGTTCATGCGCAGGTGCAGCACGTAATCGTCGATGAGCTCCTGGGCGGTCTCTTCGGTGAGGATGCCGGCCTTGATGTCGCGCTCGATGTAGATATCGAGGAAGGTGGCGGTGCGGCCGAGGGACATGGCCGCGCCGTTCTGCTCCTTGATGGCGGCGAGATAGGCGAAGTAAACGGCCTGGATGGCCTCGCGGGCCGTGGTCGCGGGCTTGGAGATGTCCTTGCCGTACATTTCGGCCATCTTCTTCAGGCGGCCGAGGAAGTCGATCTGGCGCCAGACATCCTCGCGCAGACGGATATCCTCGTCGGTCATGACAGCGTCGGGAGCGGTGGCGATGCCGTCGAGGTCCTTCTGCTTCTCCTCGATGAGGCGGTCAACGCCGTAGAGGGCGACGCGGCGGTAGTCACCGATGATGCGGCCGCGGCCGTAGGCGTCGGGCAGACCCGTCAGCACGTGGGCGGAGCGGAGGGCGCGCATATCCTTGGTGTAGGCACGGAAGACGCCCTCGTTGTGGGTGGTGCGGTAGGTGAACTGCGTCTTCAGCTTGTCGCTGAGGTGATAGCCGTAGGCTTCGGCGGCCTGCTCGGCCATGCGCATGCCGCCGAAGGGGTTGACGGAGCGCTTGAGGGGGGCGTCGGTCTGAAGGCCGACGATCAGCTCGTTCTCGCGGTCCAGGTAGCCGGGCTTGTGGGAGAGAAGGGAGGAGGCATTCTCGACATCGACGTCGAGCACGCCGCCTTTGTCAAACTCTTCCTTGTGGAGGCGCTCGTATTCGGCATTGACCTTCTGCGTGCGGGCCGTCGGGCCGACGAGGAAGGAGGCGTCACCCTCGTAAGGGGTATAGTTGGTCTGGATGAAGTCACGGACGTCGATGCTGTCGACCCACTTGCCACCATTGAATTCGCTGTACTGAGACATTGGCGTACTCCTTTTGATAAAGGGCCTTTGGGGTTTCCGAACGCCGCGGACACCCGCTGGACCGGTCGGAAAAGTGCGTGCAAGGTAGCAAAACTTGCTTAGCCTTGTCAAACTTCTGCCACCAAAGGCTTCAACGGCATACAATATGCGGTACACCATACGGCATATTCGGCGCACAGCGCATCCATATCCGCCATTCTTGCAACAAGTACAGAAAAATTCGCCCGCCTCTTCCCCGCCGTCTCCGGTATCCCCGGGAGAGGGCTCCCGGAGCACTTTCCGCGCGTCTTCGCGGCACGGCTGCGGGGAAAAAACGGAAGGCACCCCTCGCGGGATGCCTTTCGGAGCATCGGCGGAAGCGGACGGTCCGTCTCAGTGGGCGTACCCCCAGTCGAGCAGCGCCTTGCAGAAGGCATCGCGGTCGGCGGGACGCTTGTACCCGGTGACGCAGCCGAGGAGACGGCGGCCGTCGCGCAGGCAGGTGATGGTCACGCAGAAGCCGGCGGCGTCGGTGTAGCCGGTCTTGAGGCCGTCGACGCCGGGGACGCGGTTGAAGACAAGGTTGTTGTGGTTTTTGAGCTCAGTCTTGCCGTTGCGGAAGGTGTCCATGCGGGTGGAGGCGAGTTTGATGACCTCGGGATAGGCCAGCAGGGCCTCGGCCAGGATGACCATGTCATGGGCGGAAGCGGTGTTGTGGCGCTTCCGGTCGTCGCCCAGGCCGTGGGGGTCGTAGAAGTGCGTGGCCTTCATGCCGAGCTCCCCGGCGCGCCTGTTCATACGCGCGACGAAGGCGTCGATGTCCCCGCGGCCGAGATACTCGCCCACGAGATAGGCCGCGTCGTTGGCGGACTTGATGGCCACCGCCTTGAGGAGTTCGCTCAGCGGGAAGGACTCGCGCGGATCGAGCCAGACCTGCGAACCGCCGATCTCATAGGCCGCCTTGGTGACGCGGATGACCGTATCGCGGGAGACGACGCCGGAGGCGAGGTCTTCCTCGGTCAGCAGCAGCGTCATCATTTTGGTCATGGAGGCGATCGGCACAGCCTTGTCGGCGTTCTTGGCCCAGAGCACCTTGCGTGTCGCCGGATCGACGAGAATGCCGGTCTGGCAGAGCTCCTCCTTCGGCAGGCCGAGCTTCGAGACGGCCCCGGTGAAATCATAGGGCGCAGTCGGCAAGGCCGCCTGGGCGGTCTGGGCCGTGCGCGGCTGCTCAGAAGCAGCGGGCTTCGGCTGCTCGGCCGAGGCCGGGGCGGCAGGGGCTCCGGGCGCCGCGGGTGTCTCCGCGGGGGCGGGAGCCCCGCCGGCGGCGGGCTGCTCCGCGGCGGGCACGGCCTCGGCAGACGCCGCACCCTCCTCTCCGGGCGCCAGAAAAACAACGAAGCAGAGCACCAGAACGGCCCACCCCAGAATCGGCAGGCCCCAGACCAGCATATTGCGCAGCAGCGCGTTGGAACCGGACTGTCTGGGCAGATCGTATCGGGTCGACATGGTTCGCACTCCTCCTTTGTCAGACGTTGAACAGGAAGTGGACGACGTCGCCCTCCTGCATCACGTATTCCTTGCCTTCCACGCGCAGAAGGCCCTTCTCGCGTGCGTGGGCCTCACCGCCGAGCGTCACGAAGTCGTCATAGGAGACGACCTCGGCACGGATGAAGCCGCGTTCGAAATCGGTATGAATCACGCCGGCGGCCTTCGGAGCCGTCCAGCCGCGGTGAATCGTCCACGCGCGGGCCTCCATCGGGCCGGCGGTGAAGAAGCTCTGCAGCCCCAGCGTGTCATAGGCCATGCGAATAACCGTATCCAAGCCGGATTGAGCCAACCCGTAGGACTGCAGAAAGTCCTGCTGCTCGGCATCGGAGAGCCCGATCAGGTCGGCCTCCATGGCCGCGCAGATGGTGACCGTCTCGCAGCCGCGCCCGGCGGCATAGGCCTTCAGCGCCTTCACATGCTCATTGTCCTCGCCGCCAAGATCGGCCTCGCCGACATTGGCGACGTAGATGACGGGCTTGTCGGTCAGGAAGTTCAGCGCCTGGCGCGTGGGCAGCAGGGCGTCATTCTCCTCCAGACCGGGGAAGGCACGGACGGGGGCCCCGGTGTCGAGATGGGCCTGCAGGGCCGTCATCGCGTCAACCTCCTTCTGCAGCGAGCGGTCGGCCCGCGCCTGACGGCTGAGGCGGTCGAGGCGCTTCTCGAGGCTCTGCAGGTCGGCCAGAATCAGCTCGGTCTCGATGATGCCGACGTCGCGGAGGGGATCGACGGAGCCCTCGACGTGGACGACGTCGTCATTGTCGAAGCAGCGCACGACCTGAAGGATGGCATCGCATTCGCGGATGTTGGCCAGAAACTGATTGCCCAGCCCCTCGCCCTTGCTCGCGCCGCGCACGAGGCCGGCGATGTCGGTGAAGTCGACGGTGGCATGGATGATGCGGCCGCTCCGGCAGACCTCGGCCAGCTTCTCGACGCGGGCGTCGGCCACGGGCACGGTCGCCTTGTTGGGCTCAATCGTGCAGAAGGGATAATTGGCGGCCTCGGCGTGCTGCGCGCGCGTCAGGGCATTGAAAAGCGTCGACTTGCCCACGTTGGGCAACCCCACGATACCGACCGAAAGACTCATGAACGACCTCCGTAAATCCGGGAATACAGCGCTTCCTGCCGGGCAAACGCCAGTTCCCGGCGGCCGGAAGCCCAAATCATGTACGCGACGGCCAGCAGCAGAAGCCCCCCGCCGCCGAAAAGCAGATCCCAGCCGAACCGCAGCGCCTCCGGCCAGGCCTCCGGCGCCTGCATCGAAACCCCCAGCAGCGCCAGCACGCTCACCGCCGCCCACAGCACGGCAAATCCCTGCCCGACCGTCACGGCAATCTCCGTCGCGGCCACCTTCGTCCTGCCCGCCATCTGCAATGCCGAGCGCAGCACGCGCCCGCCGTCCATCGGATAGGCCGGCAGCAGATTGAAGCATCCCAGACCGAAATTCAGCATCGCCGTAACGCCCAGCCAGAAGTTCTGCACCGTCACGGTCGACCCGTCGGTGAAATAGTTGCCGCCGATCCGCCAGACCCGCGGCTCCTCCGTGGCAAAGGCCCAGGAGAGCCCCCAGAAAAGCGCCGCCAGCAGCAGCGAACAGGCCGGCCCGGCCAGCGCCATCACGCACTCGTGCCACGGCTTCGGCGGCATCCGCGTAATCATCGCGCATCCGCCCATCAGCTGCAGACGGATATCGCAGACGTGGCCGCCGAAGGCCACCGCCGCCGCCGTGTGCGACAGCTCGTGCAGCAGAATCGAACCGAGCAGCATCAGGGCAAACATCAGCCCGTAAAAAAGATTGCCGACGGTAAATACCAGATACAGCATCAGCAACCCCACCGACAGGTGCGCCCTGACGGGGATGCCGAAGACACGGAAAAGCTCAAAAGACGTGGGAATCTGCATAAGGCCCATCAGTATAACATAACCGCGCCGCCCCACCCCAGCCCGCCGCGCAGCGCCCCCGCCCGCCTGCCGCCTGCAGACACAGCCCGCCCCCGCGGCAAAAAAAGCGCCCCGGGGGTCCGGGGCGCCTTCAGGGGATTACCATTGGGATTCGCGGGGCGCGTATCCGCCGCGGTCGCCGCGGGGACGGAAGCCGCGGGGACGCTCACCGTAACCGCCGCGGGGACGCTCACCGTAGCCGCCGCGCGGGCGCCAGCCCGCCCCACCCCGCGCCGCCCAAGCCTCCGCCCGCCGCCCCCGCGGCAAGAGCTCACGCCCCGGGCGCGTCCGGCGTCTTCGCGACCGACACCCTGAAGAGACAGGCGGCCTCTCCCTCCGGCGGGGTGAATGCCAGCACGGCGGTATCGCCGGCCTCTTCCCGCACGGTGACGGCGGGCGCGGTGCCCTCCGTGGCGGGCACAATGGCATAGGCAATGCCCTCGGCGAAGGTCAGGGGCATCTCGGGAAGGCCGCTCTCGACCTTGACCGTGACGACGACCTCCGCC
>CALXSH010000012.1 GCA_944391065.1 uncultured Kiritimatiellota bacterium
CCTGAAAGGACTCTCCGCCAATGAAGCTTTTTCAGCTATTGCCTAAAAAACTTCACGGTTTTGCTTGCAATCAGCCATATGTGTTTACTTGCGCAGGGCGGCGCGAATAAGTTCTTGGACGGAAGCTGCCGGGTTGGCCTCAATGGCCTTTTGGACGAGGAGGCGGGCATCCTCAGGTTTGTTGCCGAGGGCGATGAGGGAGAGGATGGCATCACGCATGGCTGGGGCGGCCTCTTCGGCGGTTTCGCCGGGGGCGACGGAGAGACCGCGGGCGGCGACTGCCTCCAAGGGATTGATACGGTCGCGGAGCTCGACGATGATGCGCTCGGCCGTTTTCTTGCCAATACCGGAGACGGAGGAGAGGCGCTTGACGTCGCCGTCGGAGACGGCGGCGACGAGCTCGGAGGGCGTGAGGGCGCTCAGGACGTTGAGGGCCAGCTTAGGACCGATGCCGGAGACGGCCGTGAGGGTAACGAAGACGCTCCGCTCGCGGTCGGTGGCGAAGCCGAAGAGCTGCTGGTCGTCCTCGCGGATGACGTGGCGGATCAGGATCTCGGTTTCGCTGCCGGTGGCGGGGAGGCGGTCAAAGGTCGAGAGTGGCACGGTGACGGCATAACCGACCCCGCCGCATTCGATGACAATGTCGGCGGGGTTTTTGGTCTTGAGGATGCCGCGGAGCGAGGCGATGTAGCCCATGGATCACTCCACGTTGCGCATACCGTACTTGCGGATCAGACGCTGAAGGTAGGTGCGCTCGATGCCGGCGTTGCGGGCGGAGAGGGAGATGTTCTGCGCGTTGCGGGCGAGGAGGTCGCTCAGGTATTTGCGCTCGAATTCCTCGATGATCTCGTTCTTCACGTCCTTGAATGGACGATCCGCGGAGACATTGAATCCGCCCTCGGCGGTTTCGGCTTCGGCGGCCTCGGTCTTCGGCGTGCTCTGGAGGAAGGCGCCAATGTCGGCCGGGATACGGTCGAGGGCCTGGAGCTTCTGCACCATCGCGCGGAGTTCGCGGATATTGCCGGGCCAGTTGTAGCGCTTGAGGAAGGCGAGCGTGGAATCCTGGGAGCACCAAGCCTTCAGTTCGGGCTTGACGTGCTGACGGTCGCAGATGTCGGCCAGAAGGAGGGGGACATCGTCCTTGCGGCGGCGCAGCGGGGGCATCTCGATGACGAGCACCGAGATGGCGCAGAGCAGGGGCTGATAGAAGTTCTCGGCAGCGGCCAAGACGGAACGATCCTCCTTGGTCGCGCAGATGAAGCGGATGTCTCCGCGGGTCTCAATGGCGCGCAACAGTAGGGGCTGGGCGTCAGCCGGCAGGCGGTCGATGCTGTCGACGAAGAGGGTGCCGCCGGAGGCTAGGTCGAGTGCGCCCTTCGTGCGGACGTCGCCGAGGAGTTCACGCTTGGCGAACTCGAGGTCGGAGAAGGCGTTGCAGTCGAGGACGATGAAGGGGGACCCCTTGCGGGCCGATTCGTTGTGGATGTCGCCGGCGAGCTCTTCCTTGCCGGTGCCCGATTCGCCGGTTAGCAGGACGGGGGCGTTTGAGGCGGCGGCCTGTTCGGCCAGATGGAAGACGTGGCGGATGATGGGCGAACGGCCGATGCTGTTACCGAATTGCTCGCGCGCGCTCATGGTGTATTCGGGATGGTCCTGCACGAGCGGCACGATGATGGCTGTGTGACCGAGCTGGACGAGGGTATTGGCGGCGAGCTTGGCCGAGGTGACCTTGACGCCCTCGATGCTGGTGCCGTTAGTCGAGTGCAGATCGTTGATGCAGAGCGCGCCCTTGTCATCCTGGACCAATTCGCAGTGATGACGGGAGACTGTCGAATCGGCGATGCTCAGATCATTGTCCAAGCCCGAGCCGATGGTGTAGGGAAAACGGTGAATGACGTATTCTCGGCCCTCGAGCGGGCCGGCGGTGACGAGAAGATGGTGTTTCTTGCCCGAACCGCCGCCGGAGGGCTGGACGGTCGGCAATACAATGGTGTGGATTTCTTCGGAGCCGGTCATGAAATCAATTCTCCTTCGGTTGAACTTCCATTATACCATATTCATCTCTTTGATAAGTTCTCTTTGTAATAGCTACAGAAAAGGGGTGGTCGTCTTTCGACGGCTACCCCTTGGAATCCGCGGTGGAAACCGCGCGGATTAGTGTTCGGACCCCTTCCGGAGGAGGCGCATGTCGGTCCAGACGCCGGTGGCGTCGTCGTTGCAGGTGTCGCTCTGCTTGGAAAGGGTGAAGGTGAGCTGTTTGGCGCCTTCGGGGATGGCGACATCGATGAGCTGTTTCACGGCGTTGGGCTCCATGCCGAGGCGATTGAATATCTCTCTGCCGCTGTCATCCGTGATGCGGAAGGTCACGGTGCCGGTATTCTCATTGCCGGTCTCCATGCCGGCATGGCCGAGGACCCGGTCCCATGTGCCGTCGAGGTCAAGCGTCCAGCTGTCACCGACGGTGCTCTTGCGGCAGTTGTCGAATTCCTGGCCGTCGACGGTCAGGGTCTCGTCGCCGATGGGCTCGGTTTCGTCGGGGAGGGGGGCGGCCTTGAGGTCCTGCAGGATGTCGATCTCCGCGGCGGAAGCGTGGGTGTCGTTCTCGCGTTGGGCGGAGGTGAAGACAATGCGGACGTAACGGGCCCAGACGGTTTCGAAGTCAATCTTACGGGTCTCGACATTCGTGAAGGGTTCGAATTCGCCTTCGGCCACCCGGATGAAGTGTTCATCGCCGGCGAAACGGGAGGCCCAGATTTCGTAACCCTTGACCGTGCCGTTGCCCAGATTGGAGCGGGGCAGGTAGGTGACGGCATTGACGGGGTAGAGGCCGTTCATGTCGACATCGATGGTGTAGGGGAATTCGATAGGCTGCTTGCCGTCCTTCAGCCAGTAGGTGTGCCACATGGTCTCCTCGGTACCGTCGAAGGCATTGGTGACGGGGCAGTCGCCGGCGAAGGAGTCGGCGGTGACGGTGAACTCTCCCTTGTCGAGCTCATCGGTGACTTCGGGAACGGGGTAGGGCTCGGTGGGCGTCAGGCCTTTGGCAAGCCTGGGATCGACGCGGACAAGGAGTTCGAGGGCCTCACGGACGGAGCGGCGGTGCAGCTTGATGTGCAGGATGCCGTAGCGGTCGTTGGCGTCGTAGTACCAGCCCTGTCGGGCATTGGCGAAGAGTTCGGGTGAGCTGAGGTCGAGCAGTTGGACACCGTCGGCGAAGACGTTGACGGGCTTCGTGCGTATGTGAATTTCGAAGGCATAGACGCGCTTCTCGAGCATGCCGTCGAAGGAGCCGACTGCGGGATTGACGCGGATGGCGATGTCGTCGGTGCCCTCGGTTTCGGGGGCCTTGCACTCGATGAGCTGACGGGAGAATTCGCCCTCGCGGTACTTACGGGTCTCGCCGTCATCCTCGTAGACCTCAAAGGAGGAATAGCCCTTCGGATAGATGTCGAAGGTCAGCGGATCGGGGGCCTTCTCACCCATGCTGAGCATCTCGGGGTACATCGGCAGGATGCTGCCGGCTCGGATGAAGACGGGGAGCTTGCCGAGATCGATCGGATAGGCGCCAAGGGTGAACCCGCCTTCGATGCGGCGGCCGTCGTTGTAGTCAATCCAAGTGCCTTTGGGGAAGTAGATATCCTTCTTCCAGCCCTTGTTGAGCTTCATAGAATTGTAGACGGGGGCGACCATGATCTCGTTGCCGAGCATGAACTGGTATTGGGTGGTGTTGTCCCAGGTGTGGCGGTCCTCAGGATAGTTCCAGACCAGCGGACGGACGATGGCGGTGCCGTCTTCCCAAGCCTTGCGCATATAGGCGTAGATGAAGGGCGTCATGCGCATCTTGCGCAGCAACGCTTCGCGCATATAGGTGCGGTAGGGTTCGTCGTAGCTCCAAGGGCTCTTGTTGATGTGGCTCCAGCCGTTCATGGCGTACATGGCGGTTGTCCAGCACTTCCACTGGAGGTCGCGCAGGTAGGTCTCGGGGCTGCCGCCGAAGATGCCGTCGACGTCGGTCGTGGCATAGGCCTGGCCGCTCATGGAGGACCCGGTCAGCGTCGGGATGTGGTAGCGGATGAGGTCCCAGGTGCCGGCTTGGTCACCGGTCCAGCAGATGCCGTAACGCTGCGTGCCGGCCCAGCCCTGAACAGTCCAGACGAAGGCACGTGCGTTGGAGTTGTTTTCGATGCCGTCGGCGGCGACGCGGTTGCACTCCAGAGCGTGCTGATAGGCGGGGCCGGACCAGGCGACGTCAATCTTCTGGACGCGGGAGCCGGCAGAGCCGACCTCCCAGTTGATCAGGTCGAGGGCGCCTTCGGTCCAGAGACCGCAGCGGAAGCCCAGGTCGCGCAGGGCGCGGACGGTGTAGCCGAGCTGGAGGTGCCCGCAGCCGTAGCCGTCATTGACCAGGAGCCAGCCGCCGGGCATGCCGGCCTCGCGGTACCTGCGGGCGACCTCGACGGCGTTGACGGGCGTGACTTCAACGTAGGAACCGTCCTCGGTCTGGGCCGGTTCGGCGGTATCGGGGTCGCGGGTGATGTAGGCGTCTGCGTCGCCGAGCTCCAAGCCCCACATCGGGATGAAGTTAGGACGGCCCGTGAAACGGGTGTACTGATCGAGAACGGCGCCGAAGTCCTTCCCAAAGAAGTAGAAGGCGTCGAAGCGCTGTTCTTTATGGGTCGTGGTGATGGTGTCGTCTCGGGTGAAGTCGTAGCGGCCGGGAGCGAAAGTGTGGCGGAGGACGCCATAGCCGGTGTTGGTGATGTACCAAGGGGAGGGATTGGGATGTCCGCCCTCGTTCCAGTTGCCGTCGGCGACAATATCGATGGCGCGTCCCTTATGACAGAGGGTGCCGTTCTGCTGACCGCCGCCGTAGAAGAATTCGCCCGCGGAGGTCTTTAGCGTCTGGGTGGTGGCGTCTTCTGTGAGATCGATCGGGGCGGCTTCGGCCATCAGCGTACGGCCGAGGTCGTCAGTGACGGAGAAGGTGCAGTCGGCCTTGTTCAGTGTGACGGTGATCCGCGGTGTGGAGAAGGTGTAGGTGCCGGCGGCACGGTTGTCGGCGAAGACGACGCGGCTGGTGTCTTCAAGGGCCTCATCGACGAGAATCTGCGCCTTGGCCGGGTCGTTGAGCGGATCGCTGTAGTCGGCGGAGACGTAGGTCTTGACGGTGCCGTCGGCCAGTTTGACCGGATTGCCGTAACGGTCCAGGACCGGCATCAGCTTCTGCGGCGCGGCAAGCACGCGGAAGGCGGTCGGCGTGTAGAACTGGAAACGGACGGTGATACCGTTCTCCGTGACGACATCAAAAGCCTTCGAAGTACCGCTCTGCGGCACCATCGTGAGAACCTTGCCAGGGGTGACGGCAAACGATGTTCCAGCCAGGGCGGCCAGCAACCCCATCGTAAGCATTCTGTTCATACGGCGTTCCTTTGGGATAGGTGTAACAAATGGCGAGAGATTCTAGCACTCCGAAAAGGGAATCCGAGCGGGAAGGTCCACCCGAGTTTCGGGTGCGTACGGCAGTCTCAGTCGGTGGTGCCGCGGAGCTGGTTGAAGCGCGCCGTTTCCGGCAGCGCGCCGATAATCGGCCTAGCGTAGTCGAGGAAGAGTCCCGTGACGTTGTTGCCGGCTTCGTTGATGAAGGCGTCGGGAACGGACCGGGTGTGCTTGGCGACAGAGGCAAGCGGAACGATCTGATAGTCGATGGCATAGGCCGCACCGGGCAGGCGCACCAGCGCGACGGAGCCGCTCTGGTGGGCGCCGCTGACGGCGGCCTTGACGGCTTCGGAACCCGCCAGACGGGCCTCGACGGCATCAGTGTCGCTCGTGATGCCGACGAAGCAACGCTGGATGAAGCCGAAGGTATCGGCGCGGACGCGGCGGACCTGGAGCTTCTCGCGGATAACGGCGGCCAGGTTTTCGCCCAAGGCGGCTGAGGTCAGCTGGACGTTGCCGTGCGCGTCGCGTTCCGTCGAGAAAGCCTCGGCGATGGCTCTGTCATCGGCTCCACGGATGCCTTCGCTGACGGCGACAACGCAGCGGCCGTAACGCTTCATGCATCCCTCGACGTCGCTGACGAAGCGGTCGATCAAGAAGGGCCGTTCGGGCATATAAATCAGGTGGGGCCCGTCATCGGCGTCTTGGCGGGCCAGGGCCGCGGCGGCGGTGAGGAAGCCGGCGTTACGCCCCATGACGACATCGATCTTGATGCCGCCCAAGGCACGGTTGTCCAGATCGTCGCCGCGGACGGCGCAGGCCACGAAGCGGGCGGCGGAACCGTAGCCTGGGGTGTGGTCGTTGCACAGGAGGTCGTTGTCAATGGTCTTCGGGATGTGGAAGCAACGCATCGGGTAACCCTGGCGTTCGGCTTCGTCGGCGATGATGCTCGCCGTCTCGGCAGAGTCGTTGCCGCCGATGTAGAAAAAGTAACGGATGTCGTGCTTGGCCAGAATCGTGAAGATGGTCTTGCAGTCTTCGGGCGTCGGCTTGCGGCGGACGCTGCCCAGCGCGGAGCTCGGCGTCTTCGCGACGCGCAGCAGGACCTCTTCGGGTTCGGCACGCAGATCGATGAAGCGTTCGTCGAAGATGCCCTGAATGCCGTGGAGGGCACCGTAAATCTGGACAATCTTGGTGCTGGCCTTGGCGGCAAGTACCGCGCCGACGAGACTCTGGTTGATCACCATGGAGGGGCCGCCGGCCTGCGCGATCAGCATATTACCTGTCATCGGATGTCTCCCTGTGGAAGAGGGCGACAGGCCGTTCGGCCCATCGCCCCTGAGTGAACCGGCTCAGCGGGTGAGCGCGGCTTTGATACGGCCCATGGCCTCAATGACCTTCTCGCGGTTATTGAAGGCCGAGATGCGGATGTAGCCTTCGCCGCAGCTGCCGAAACCGGCGCCGGGTGTGGTGACGATCTGCGCCTCGTGGAGCAGGCGGTCGAAGAAGGCCCAGGAGTCCTCACGGACGTTGACCCAGATGTAGGGGGAGTTGTCACCGCCGACGCAGGTGTAGCCGAGTGCCTGCATCCCCTCGCGTATGATCTTGGCGTTCTCCAGATAGTAGTCAATCTGGGCGTTGGTCTGGCTGAGGCCCTCGGGGGTGTAGACGGCGGCCGCGGCACGCTGGACGGGGTAGGAGACGCCGTTGAACTTGGTGGTGTGGCGGCGGTTCCACATCTGATGGAGGCAAACTTCAGTGCCGTCGCGGCGGTAGGCCTTCAGCCCCTCGGGGACGACGGTGAAGGCGCAGCGGATGCCCGTGAAGCCGGCACGCTTGGAGAAGGAGCGGAACTCGATGGCGCAGTCGCGGGCGCCCTCGATTTCGTAGATGGAGTGGGGAATCTCAGGGTCGCGGATGAAGGCCTCGTAGGCGGCATCAAAGAGGATGAGGGCCTTGTTGGCCTTGGCGTAATCGACCCAGGCGCGGAGCTGTTTGCCGGTGGCGGTGGCGCCGGTGGGGTTGTTGGGGAAGCAGAGGTAAATCAGGTCGACCGCCTCGGCCGGCGGCGGCGGGACGAAGCCATTGGCGGCCGTGCTCTCGAGGTAGTGGAGCCCCGCGTAGCGGCCGTTGACGGCCTCGCCGGTGCGGCCGGCCATCACGTTGGTGTCGACGTAGACGGGATAGACCGGGTCGGGAATCGCGACGCGGAGCTCCTCGGAGAAGAGCTCCTGGATGTTGGCGCAGTCGCACTTGGAACCGTCCGAAACGAAGATTTCGGAGGGCGAGATATTGCAGCCGCGGGCGCGGTAGTCGGATTCAGCGATGACCTCGCGGAGGAAGGCATAACCTTGCTCGGGACCGTAACCGCGGAAGGTCTTTTCGTCAGCCATTTCGTCGACGGCCTGGTGCATCGCCGCGACGCAGGCGGGCGCCAGCGGGAGCGTGACGTCACCGATGCCCAGACGGATGACGGAGGCGTCGGGATTGGCCGTCTGATAGGCGTTCACGCGCTTGGCGATTTCCGAGAAGAGGTAAGAGGCCTGAAGTTTGCCGAAGTTTTCGTTTGCCAGAATCATAAGTATCCTTGAATAATGAAGTCCGCCGGGCGCTCCGGCGGTGGAAAATTACCGTGTCTGTGTGTAGAGTGGGGTGAGAATCCAGCGGCGGTTGTGCCAGAACCACTGCTCCGGGCACTGCCGGATTTTGGCCTCGATAATATCCCAGACGGCCTGTGTCAGCCGCACGGCATCCCGCTCGGGATCGGCTTCGGGGTCGGGAAAGAGGGGCTCATGGACGGTGATGCGGTGGCGGTTGGAGCTCAGTCGCTCCATGTAAAGCGGGACGATCGGCACATTGGCCATGCGGGCGAACTTGGTGAGGCCTTTGCCGAGCTGGACATTGGGTTTGCCGAAGCAGGTGATGCCGACGGCCGTTTTGTTGTGGCGGACGTCGGGGAGGATGGCAAAGAGTCCGCCGCTCCTGAGGTGATGGACGATGCGGATGAATTCGCTTGGATGCTTTCGGTTGATGACCGTGAAATTACGGCGGCCCTTGACAATCCAGTCGTTGACGAGGGGATTGTTCTGCGGGCGGGCAATGGCCATGAGGGGGATCTTCAGCGAGACGCAGGCAATGCCGGCCAGGTCCCAGTTGCCCATATGGGGCAGGGCGATGACGGCGCCGCCGTGCTTGTCGACAATCGCGCGGAGTTTCTCTCCGGCTTCCTCCGCGCCTTCCAGGTGGCGGCGCAGATAGGTGCTGTCCATCCGGCCGGCATGCATAATTTCGACGAAGTTCATCAGCATGTTCCAGACCGAGTGGATTGTGATACGGCGGATTTTCGAAACGGGAAGGTCACTGCCGAAGACCTCGCGCATGCGCGAGACGGTCTCCTTCTTAAGCGGCCAGAAGATCCAAAAGACGAGCGAGACCAAGCCCTTCATCAGGGCTCCGGTCACGGGAATGGGAACGCAATAAATCACCCCCTGGATGGTACGTAAAAGGCCGTACTCCAGAAGGTGACTGAATCGGTAGCGTCGGGCCATCAGGGCTTAATGACCTCCGACCGCACCGGCAATGAGCTTCAGCACGTCTTCGTGCGTCTCATCGGTGATTTTGGCCGCTTCCTGGAGCGTCTCGACACGGGCGCGGATGGCAAGGAGGGCCTTGCGCATTTCGCTGACTTTCTCGGTCATCTCAACGACCTTTTCGCCCATCTGCTGTGACATGGCCTCGGCCTTGACGAGCATACGGCGGGTCTGCAACAGCTGCTGGAGGAGTTCGCCGGGGTCGGTGTCGAGATCCTCAAGGTGCATGCCGTCGGGAATCGGGGCCTGAATGATGGCGCCGCAGGAGGGACAAGGAACCTGAAGACCGGCCGCGCGGTAGTCTACGACCAGATTGTGGCCGCAGTGCGGACAGTCGAAGACAATGTCGGTAGGAAGGATTTCGGCGTCATCAAGATTGTTCGTGTTGAAATCATCGCTCATACGTGTTGCCTCCTGAAGTAGGTTTGAGAGAAGTCTACCATAGCATCCGAAGCGCGTGCAAGGGGGCGCATCCGAGAAGTTTCCCGAGCCATTCGGGCCTCATGCCGGCCTCAAGTTCCGTGGGATAAAGGTCATGCAGCGTGCGGAAGAGAGTGACGGCCGTCTGCCAGGGCCGGAAGGCCACCGGATCGGTCAGATGGAGGCGAATGCTGCCGCACGCGGGACCGGAGACGAATCCATAAAAAGTGACGCCCGGAAGGCCCGCGGCGTTCAGTGCGGCGGCCGTCGCCTCGCCGTCAATCCAAGGCGCGGAGAGGACGCGGAAGGCCCAGGGCGTCGACCGCATGACGTCGAGGGCGGGAAAGGCCTCGGCCAGGACGGTGGACGGATAGAGCATGGCCGTCACGCGCGACCGGATGGCCGGACTCGGCGGGATGAACTCGGGCAACCGAATAGCGAGGAAGTCGGTCCACTGTCCTCTGATGGGGGCCGACAGGAAGGGAAGGCCAAGCCAGGCCGCGATTTCGGTCGGGAGCATACCGTGGACAAAGGGTACCTCGCAGGGTGCGACGAAGGAGAGGTGGTCCGTTTCGGCGACGGGACCTTCGGGGCGGCCATGGAAGGGAACGGGGCGGTCGCAGACGAGGCAGGGAATGCGCTCTTCAGCGCAGGCCTCCAGCATCAGACGGAGGGTGGCCATATAGGTGTAGCAGCGGACGCCGAGATCCTGCAGGTCGACAATAATCAGGTCGATGCCGCGAAGCGACTCCGGGGACGGTTTTCGGTGCTCGCCGTAGAGGGAGTGGACGGGAATGCCCCAGACCGGATGGGTGAAAGTGTAGGTCTTCTCGCCGGCTGCGGTTGAACCGACGTAGCCGTGTTCAGGACCGAAGAGGGCGACGAGGTCCTTCCCCAGGATACGGCGCAGCGCCTCGGCGGAGGTTTCCCCGGTGGAAATCAGGGCAGCCTGATGGGAAAGCAACGCCACGCGCCCAGGGGAGACTCGGAGGCGCTTCAGCCAGGCTTCGAAACCGACCATCATGGGATGTACCGTTTGCAGCCGACCAGAATCAGGGTGGAGGGAACGGCCGAGACCTCGTCCATGGCGTCGCGCCAATCGTCGCTCTCATAGGCGGGCACGGCCACCGCGGGCGGCTCCTCCAGGCGGAGGACTTCGAGGCCGGCATCGCGGAAGGCGTTGAACCAGGCGCTGACGGGCCAGGCCTTGGAGACGATCGGGTTGCCTTCGCCGGTGGGCTGGTCTCGGATGTCGTCCTGCGGGCGGAAGTAGCTGGTGATGAAGCGTCCCCAGACTTCTTCGCCGGAATCCTCCTCAAGCGAGACCCATTCACCGTTGTAAACGGGATGGACCGTGCTGAGGACAAAGCAACCGCCTCGGCGGAGACAACGGGTCAGACGGACGAGTTCCGCAAAGGGGTCCTGCAGGAACTCGAAGGCGTGCGACGAGGTGATCAGGTCGAAGGATTCTGGCCCCGCGTCGAAGGCTTCGATAGAGGTGTGGCGGAAATCGATGTCAACCCCGGCGGCCGTGGCGTCGGCCTCGGCGTAACGGAGCTGTTCGGCGGAAACGTCGATGGCCACGCAGCGGAGACCTCGGCGGGCCAACCAGATGGAATTCTGTCCCTCACCGCAGCCGAGCTCCAGCGCGCGCATGCCGGGCTCCAGCGGCGGCAGGAGACGCAGCGCCGATTCGCCCGCGATCATCGGGCCGTAGTGGAAGTCCCCGGCGTCGATGCGGGTGATGGCGCGGTAGGTGTCGGCGATGGCGTCCCAGTAGCGGGCTTGGTCTCCGTCGGTCCTTGGCATCAGATCTTGCCTCCGGCGAGGGCGCGGCGGCAGAGGTCCCAGAGGATGACGGTCTTGCCGTCGATGAGTGTGCCGTCCTCGATGGCGGCATCGATCTCCCGGGCCGTCAGAATGACCGGCTTGAGGTTCTCGTCGGTGTCGAGGCGGAGGGCCCCGGCCTTGGGCTTCAGCTCGGCATAGAAGTGCCAGTGGGTTTCGTCGCAGTAGCCGGGGGCCGGAAGCGTCCGGCCGACGGGAACGAGCTTGGCAACCTCGTAACCGGACTCTTCGGCGGTTTCGCGGATGGCGGCCTCGTCGGGCGTCTCGCCGGGGTCGATGCAGCCGGCGACGCATTCAAGCAGCGTCTGCTCGACGGCCTTGCGGTATTGGCGGACGAAGACGTAGCGGTCAGTGTCAAGATGGCAGAGAATGCAGACGGCGCCGCGATGACGGAGCACTTCGCGCGTCGTCCTGCGACCGTCGGGCATTTCAATGTCCAACACGTCGATCGTCAGGGCACGGCCTTCGAATATGCGTTTGCTTCCCAGAGTCTTTTCGGTCATCGTATCCATTGCGGACTGTCCTTCCTGCGAGGCGGGGTCAGTGCTTCGGCTCGGCAATGCCAAGTCTGCGTTCGAGCGTGAGGCTGCGCTTGGCGCCGAGGCTGACGGCCCTACGGTAATACTGTTCGGCGATTTCGGGTTTGCTGCTTCCGGCCGGAAGGGTCATGAGCACCGTCGCCATGTTGAGATAAGGTGCCGGCGCGGAGGGTGCGTCCTTCATGGCCTGCTCAAGAATCCGCATCGCGTCAAAAGGCTGTTTCAGGGAGACATAAGCGCCGGCCGCGACCATCCTGGAGCGGAGGCCGGTCTCGCCGTCGGCGGGAATGAGTGCGACCAGGTCCAGGGCGTCGGCCGCGCGGCCCTGCAGCAGGCGCAGCTGAGCCAGGAGAACCAGCGCGCGGGCCTCGTCGGGTTTTTCGCCGAGGATGGCGGCGAGTTCCTGTTCAAGGGCATCGATGTCCTTGCTGTTCCACATTTCTTCGCACCAGACCAGGCGCTGTTCGCGGGCTTTGGCTTTCTCGGCGCTGACCTGCTCGGCCTTGGCCCGCGCGGCGGCTGCGGCTTCGGCGGCCTTCTGCTTTCGGATGAGTGCCTCGGCCTCAAGGCGCTTGCGTTCGGCTTCTGCGGCGGTCTTTTCGGCCTCCTCGCGGGCCTTGGCTTCGGCCTCTTCGCGGGCGATGGCGTTGCGGACGGCGTCACATTCGGAGAGTGCCTCAGTCAGGGCGGCTTGGGCGTCGGCAAGGGCCTTTTCGGCCGGCTCGATGGCGGCAGCCGTCTCGGCCGTGCGGGCCTTGGCCGCGGCCAGATCCGTTCTGGCCTGGTTACGTGCCTCGGCGGCCTCAGTCAGGGCTTCGTCGTCATCGGCCCCGGCCTTTGCCCGGGCCGCCATGTAGAGCCCGTCGACACGCGTATGGGTGCGGGCGGCTTCCAGGAAGGCCTTCTGCGCGGCCTCATCGGCCTGCTTGGCGGTCTCCACGGCCTTGGCGGCCTCGACCCAACGGGCCTTGGCTTCGGCCGCGGCGGCCTCCAGCTTGGGCAGCTGTTCGCGAAGAGTCGGCGGACGGGAGGTTTTTTCGGAAGCCAGGGCGGCTTCCTCGGCCTTGCGCTGCTCCTCACGTTCCTTCTTGAGAATAGCCTCAAGGTCGGCGGTGTCGGTCACGGCCTGGCGGGTATCGGTGACCTTGGCACGACGGAGAACGAGGTCGTCCAGCATCGAGATGCAGTGAAACTTCGCCAGACGCAGGGTCGCGAAGGCAGCGTCGGAGGTGTCATTGCTGCGCTCAATGGCCTCAAGCATTCCCTGGGCTTCGCGAAATTTCGCGATAGCCGTCTCAGTATTGCCGTCGTCGGCGGCCATCTGAGCCTCGGCGATGACGCGGCGGGGATCGCGCATTAGGTCGGAGACCCGTTCGGCGAGTTCGGCTTCGGATTCCTCGTCGGAATCGCCAAAGGGCCAGATGGCCAAGGCATTGAACGGCAGAAGCAGGCTGAGGGCGAGGAAAGGAAGCAGACGCTTAGACATGGCAGGCCTCTCTGGAGCGGCGGGTGCGCGGTTCGATGTGGATGGTGACAATCGCGTTCCTCCCGAAGGCGTCATCCAGGAGCTGCTCGACCTGGCAAGCGATGTCGTGCGATTCGTAGACGGTCATTTCGCCGTCGACACGGAGATGGAACTCAATCACGGCCAGCGCGCCGACCCAGCGGCTGCGGAGGTGATGCGGTTCGAAGACGCCGGGGACGGCATGGACGCATTCGAGGATTTTGCTCTGTTCCTCGGCCGTCATTCCGTGCTCCATCAGCTTGTTCAGCGAAATGGCGACGATATCCCAGGCGACACGAAGCAGGATCAGGCTGACCAGGACGGCGGCACAGGCATCCAGGATGGCCCAGCGGCCGCCTAACAAAAGGGCGCCGCCGATACCGATGACCGTGCCGATCGACGAGAGCGCGTCGCTGCGGTGGTGCCAGGCGTTGGCCAGGAGGGCCTCGTTCTGCGTGCGGCGAGCCACGGCCAGCGTGATTCGGAAGAGCCACTCCTTGACGAGGATACTGATGATGCCGGCCCAGAGCGCAATGGTACCGGGAGTCTCCGGCCAAGCGTCATAGACGAAGGCGTCCCAGATGGCGACGCAGGCGTGCCAGGCGATGCCAAGGCCGACGGCGGAGAGCACCATGCCGATGATGACGGCTGCGAGGGTCTCGAACTTGCCGTGGCCGTAGGGATGGCCATCATCCTCGGGACGGTTGGCCATCCGCATTCCGATCATGACCGCGAAGTCCGTCGCGAAGTCCGACAGGGAGTGGACGGCGTCGGCAATCATGGCCGTGGAGCCGCCGATAATACCGGCGACGAGTTTGCCGACGGTCAGGATGACATTGACAATGACGGCGAGCCACGTGACGCGGTCCGCCTGACGGATGCGCGCGAGGGCCTCAGAGTCGGTTGCTTGGGAGTTGCTCATGGATTATTCGGCATACAGGCAGCGGACCTGATGGTCCCCGACGGGACGCAGGTCGACTGCCCCCGCCGTGCATTCCGGGCGGGCCTGCGCGCAGCGGTCGGCAAAGCGGCATCCGATACCGTACTTGCCGGGGCCTGGCACCTGACCGGGAATGGCCTTCAGACGTGTGCCGCGCGTGGCGTGGCTGGGCAGCGCCTCAAGCAGGGCCCTGGCGTAGGGATGCTTGGCACCCTTGAAGAAGTCCTTGGCCGAGGCCTGCTCGACGATCTGACCGGCGTACATGACGCAGATACGCTGGGCCATCTTGTAGACCACGCCCATGTCGTGGGTAATGAAGATCATGCCGGACTCCTTGCGGTGGAGCTTCAGCATCAGATCGAGCACCTGAGCCTGAATGGTGACATCCAACGCGGTGGTCGGTTCGTCGGCGATGATTAGCTGCGGCTCCAAAATGAGACACATGGCGATCATCACGCGCTGCTGCATGCCGCCGGAGAGCTCGTAGGGATAGCAACGGAGTGCCAGGGCGGGATTCTGGATGCCGACGTAACCGAGCCACTCCAACGCCTTGGCCATGGCCTCGCGGCGAGAGATGCACTCATGCGTCAGGACGGCCTCGACAATCTGGTCGCCGATGCGGACCAAGGGGGAGAGCGCGGTCATCGGGTCCTGGAAGATGACGCCGATGCGCTTACCGCGGTACTTGCGCATCTCATTGATGGGCAGCTTCAGCAGGTCGACGCCGTCGAAGATGATTTCACCGCCCTGAATGATCGAGGGGGGAGAGGGCAACAGACGGGGAATGGCCATCGAGCTGACCGACTTACCGCAACCGGATTCGCCGACAATGCAGAGGATTTCGCCGGCGTGCACGTCGAAGGAGACATTCTGAACTGTGGTGACGGCCTGGCGGGTTTCGTCGTTTTCGAAGGCAATCGTGAGATTGCGGACCTGGAGCAGAGGGGCTTTTTCGGACATATCGGGCTCCGTTTATTGCAGGCGGCTGTAAGGCTTCGGGTCGAAGGCGTTGCGGACGCCCTCACCGACCATGACCGTCAGGAACATCACGGCGAAAATCGCCAGCGAGGGGAAGAGGATCAGCCACCACGCCCAGCGATAGGTCTGGGCCTGATTGAGCAATTCACCCCAGCTCGGAGTCAGCGGCGGCAGACCGAATCCCAAGAAGTCCAGGGAGACCAACGCGCTGATCGCGCCGACGAGCAGGAAGGGAAAGAGCGTGATGATCGGCGTCAGGGCATTGGGCAGGATGTGGCGGAAGATGATGCGGGCGTGTCCCAGACCCTGGCAGCGGGCCGCGTCGACGAAGGGACGGTCACGCAGACGGAGAAACTCCGCACGCATGTAATAGCTCATGCCCAGCCAGCAGAAGAGACCGTAGCAGAGCAGCAGCAGCCAGAAACTCTTGCCGAAGATGGCGCCGACCAGAATCATGATGTAGAGGAAGGGCAGGGCCGCCCAGATTTCCGTGAAACGCTGCACGCAGATATCGAGCTTGCCGCCGAAGTAGCCCTGCATCGAACCGATGCAGAGACCGATGATCGTGGCGGCGACGGCCAGCACCAGACCGAAGCTCACGGCGATGCGCGTGGCATAGAGAATACGGGCGAAGACGTCGCGGCCGGAACCGTCCAGACCGAAGGGATGACGCAGGGTGGGCGGGAAGGGGAAGCGGATGTTGTTGGATGTGTAAACGGCGTACCGGATACCGCTCGGGGAGAACCAGTAGATGCCGTCGGCGGCGGTGATGTCCTTGGTAAAGCCCTGCCGGGCCCACTTCAGGAAGGTGTCGCCGTGCGTTTTGAGGATTTCGGCGCCGTTCTTGGGCAGCGTGGCGGGGTCCTCGACGGCGAGGCCGATGTCACCGATATTGCCGTCTTCGTCGACGGCATACCCGTAGGGCAGCTCAATTTTGGGAAGGAAGGTCTGTCCGTCGGGCAACGGCAGGCGCAGATAGACGCGCAGCGTGGAACGCGTCTGGCCGACCGCGTTCTCCGGCAGGGTCAGATAGAGTTCCGTCCAAGGCGCGGAGGTCCTCTCGGCCGGAACGACCGTGAAGGTCTCCCGCGGGCAGGCTTCACCCTTCAGGCGGCGTTCGATGCCGGAGCGGATTTCGGGCGTGAGGGTGACGACCTGATCGAGGGCCGTGCGGCCGTCATAGAGGTCTGACTGCGGGAAGAACTGGGAGCAGCTGTCCTCACGAACGATGCGCAGGTCGGACGTCAGGTTGAAGCGGCCGAGCGGCTGACGGGGCACGAGCGAGAGGGTGACGACCTTGTCCTGCTCCAAGTCCTTGGTGTCCAGTGTCTCACCGGGCGAGTAGGGGACCGGGGCGAAGAGGACAAAATTGGATTCGTCTTCCGTAAAGCGCGGGCTCTTGGTGAAGGTACGGTAGTCGACATGGTTCAGGGCGTCGGCAGCCTTCAGGATCTCCGCCGGCGGCTGCGCGTGCAGGAAGGGGAAGTACCACTGCCCGTCAAAGCGCATCAGCAACGGCTTGGCGTTGGCAATCAGCTCGGCACAGAGCGAAATCACATAGAGGAGAATCAGCAGCCGGAGCGACCAATAGGCGACACGGCTCCGGCGGAAACGCTGGAGACGCTTCTGAGTCAGGGGAGATATCGTGAATAATTTCATGGCGTCCTTTTATCGGGGCAGTTCGGTCGGATCTCCGGCGTCGGACTGTATCAGCTCGAGAGCCGGGGTACGCAGGCTGTCGCCCTGTTGGTTGAAACGGGGGGTGTATTTGACGGGAACGACGGCCCTCGGCGTGCCGTCCGGTGCGGAGGCGGTAACCCTGCGGCCCTGTGTGTCAAACTGTTCCGGGTCTTTGGCCGCGCGGCGGCGGAACCATCCCTTCAGGCGGCCGTCGGCATCATAGTGGTAGAAATCCTGCCAGTTCTTCTGGGCCGAGAGAATCGGATCCTCATAGCGCAGACCGGTAACCGGGTCGGGGGCATAATCGACGGAAAGGAGACGCTTGCCCTCATCGGTGGCGTAGACACGCCGTTCATTGCCCAGGAAGCGGAGGGAGTAGAAGGCCGGGGCCGAGAGGGCGCCGTTGTCGGCGACGGCCACGCAGGCGACATCGACGCGGCGGCATTCCATCCCGTCGCGGCCCATGTACTGACCGTGCCAGTCGATGTCCACCGTCATCAGGGCGTTATCGGAGGAGCGGGAACGGAAGCGGATTTTCTCGGGGTCGCCGGAGACAACGAACCAGCGGTATTCACGGATTTTCGTCGTCGGCATGACGGCCTGCAGCGTGACGCTCTTGGTGTAGTCCCGGCCGCGGCGGATACGGGAGACGCAGACGGGGGTGTCGACCATGCCCTCGCTGCCGGCAAGGTCAAAAAATTCAACGTTCGGCACCGGCATGGTCTCGCCGCGCACGGCCAGCTGGAAGAAGGGCGGCAGCATCTCCGGACGGAGCGCGTGGGCGGCGCGGATCAGGGCTTCGCCGTTGATCCGGCGCGGATCGAAGACGGTCGGATGGGCTTCCGGCGTGAAGTAGTCCTTCGCGCCGATGACATGGTCGCGCAGCAGCATCTGGACGGTCGGGACCAAGAGACCCCTGCGCAGCATTTCGGCCTTGGTGTCCGGGGGCATGGCCGCCAGCGCTGCCAGGATAAGTTCCGTCAGGCCGCGCTGAGCCTCGACGGGATTGGGCCGGTCGGTCGAGAGGGTGTCGCCGGAAAGAATAATCGAGGGATTCGCGGAGACCAGCAAATCGCCGCGCACGGAGGCGATATGGTCCAGCGTGGCGTCATAGACATAGAGTTGGTTGGCCATCGCCAGACGCAGGGCTATGACGGTCTGCGACGCGTCTGTGGAAATCAGACGGGGAAGGGAACGCCAGAAGGGCGGCGGGTTGATGGCCGACGTCGTGTTGCCGATGACCGGCAGGGGACCGCCGGGACCCACGAAGAGGCCGTTGGCCTGATTGAGATGGGCGCCGCGGGCCGTCGCCTCGGCACCGTAAAGCACCGGCGTCAGACCGGGAAAGCATTCGAAGCGTACGGCGCAACGGTCTTCGTCGCGGTTGACGTAGAGGTCACCCGCGTTGCCCGCGGCAGAACCCTCCGCGATCCAAGGCGCGATGAGCTCGGCATAGGGGCCAGTATAGGGCGTCGTGCCCGTATAGGGCTTCAGGTCGAAGCGCGTCGTGAAATAGCCGCCCTGGGCTGGGTCCCAGTTCCACATCGTGTTGAGGGCGTCGACCGTGATCTCGGTGCCGGCCGTCCCCTCCGTCGGCAGGGCCGTGCTGAGCATGGGATTGCGGGGCGGGTCCTTGATGAGCTGTTCGGCCAGAGCCTTCAGTTCCGCGTAGCGCGGCAGGCCACGCAGCGTCTCCAGATCGGCGTCCGCGTCAAGCTTCGCGGTGTCGGTGAATCCGCAGCGGATGGCGGTCTCAAGATGCGTCAGGGCCTCTTCGGCGCGGCTGTCACGGGCGAGGACGCAGGCCAGGTTGTAATTCCAGTTGGCGTCGTTCGGAAAGACTTTCAGGGCTGAGCGGACAGCCGTTTCGGCGGCGATGAGGTTGTTCTGGCCGACAGCGGTGACAAACTGCGACAGAAAACGCTTATGCTGGGGAAATAGCCCCGGCATATCGAAAACGGACTGGGCACCGACCTTCACGGCAAGGACGGCAGATAGCAAAAAAAGAAAAATCGGTCTCATAGGGTGCGCAGCCTCTTTCGCGACAAACAGGGGTACTCTACCATAAAAATGACGACCCGACACGCCGAAGCGTGCGGGCCCCGCGTTTTTCTCCGGCATTCGTCGGCAGGACCGGTCACGGACGGAGCCCGAGGACGGCTCGGACCGCGTCCGTGTCGGAGAAGGAATGACGCACGCCGTTGATCTCCTGATAGCATTCGTGACCCTTGCCGGCGATCAGAATGGCGTCCTTCGGCCCCTTCATCCCGACAGCCAGACGAATGGCCGTGGCGCGGTCGGGTTCGACCAGAGGCCGCAGGCGTGTGAAGCCCGGCAGGATGTCACGGATGATGGCCATCGGCTCCTCTGTACGGGGATTGTCCGAGGTGATGACGGCGACATCGGCGAAGCGCTCCACGGCGGCGGCCATTTTGGGGCGCTTGGTCCGGTCACGGTCACCGCCGCAACCGAAGACGCAGATCAGACGGCCGCGGACGAAGGATTTAAGCGTGGAGAGGACGTTGGCCAGCGCGTCGTCGGTATGGGCATAATCGACGAAGATGCCGGGCGCGGCGGGTTCGAGCCGCCCCCAGCGGGGCGTGGCCGCGGCCAACGCGCAGAGCACCGCGTCCGGCGTGACGCCGAGCGCCACGGCTGCCGTCGCGGCGCAGAGCATGTTCTGCAGATTGTACCGGCCGCAGAGCGCTGATTCAAAGGCCACACGACGGCCCTTTAGGACAAACTCGGCCCGGGTACCCCGCGGGGTGTATTCCGCCGGGACACCTTCCAGACTGTAGGGGAAGACCCGGTCGCGTCCGCGGAGCATCTCCAGCAGACGGCGCCCATAGGGATCGTCGGCGTTGACGACGGCCGCCGCTTCCGGGTGCTTCAGGAAGAGCCGGGCCTTGGCCTGAAAATAGGCTTCCATCGTGCCGTGGTAGTCGAGGTGGTCCTGCGTAAGATTGGTGAAGGCCGCGACGGCGAACCGACAGGCGCCTACGCGGTCCTGGCAGAGGGCGTGGCTCGAGACCTCCATGACCGCGGCACGGCATCCGGCCGATTCCATGGCGGCCAGTGTCCGCTGGAGAGTGCCGGCATCCGGGGTGGTGCGCTCCGCAGGTTCGGTATGGCCGGGCCACTCCGTCGCGACGGTTGTCAGCAGACCTGGGCGAAGGCCTCCCTGGGCCATCATATCACGCAGCAGCCAAGCTGTGGTGGTCTTGCCGTTGGTGCCTGTGACACCGCAGAGCAGCAGTTTCTCGGAGGGCCGGCCGAAGTGTTCCGCGGCGGCTTCGGCGTAAGCCAGGCGTGGATCGGCGACGACGCGGTCGCAGAGTCCCGGCACGGCGCCCCAGACCTCCGCCGCACCGCGGCGACGGGCTTCCCCGACATACTTTGCTCCGTCATCGCGCACGCCGGGGATGGCCACAAAAAGAGCTCCCGGCGTGACGCGCCGGGAGTCACAGACGACATCGGTGAAGGCGGACATGGTCGCGGATCCTCAGCGGGAGGCTTTGGAATTGCGGGCGGCGGGGCTGACGTAGGTGCCCTGCTCATAAGCATCGTAGTCTTCGGCCATCCGACGGGCTTCTTCCTCGATCTCGGCGCCCTTGAGTACCTTGAGCTCCACATCGGAGAGCTGCACGTCGGTCTTGCCGCTCTGTTTGTCCGTGGTCGTGACCGTGGCGTAGACGGGTGAGATGAAGGCGAACTTCATGTGCTTGACCTGGAAAAACTGCGCCGAAATCTCGCGCTGCGCGCGGAGCATGGCGCCGGAATCCGGATCACCCATCAGTCGGATGAAGACCATGTCGCCGGGTTTTGTCTCGGAATCTTTCAGCAGCTCCCCAAGATCTTCGGTCGCGACCGGTTTGCCGCGGACCAGGACTGTCCCGTCCTTCTCGACAACGATTTTGGCTTCCTGCGGACCGGCAGCCTTCAGCGAGGGCCCGGCCGCGCAGCCGGAGAAAAAGAGAAATGCCCCCGCGGCCATAACGGCCGACAGGGGAAGGATGAGTGCCTTGCGGGCAATCGGAGACATGGGGCAGCCTCAGATCTGGGCGAAGGCCTGTTCAAGGTCGGCAATGATGTCGTCGATGTGCTCGATGCCGACGGAGTACCGGATCGTGGTCGGCGAGATACCGGCGGCAACGAGCTGTTCGTCGGTGAGCTGACGGTGGGTCATGCTCGCCGGGTGCAGCACGCAGGTGCGGGCATCGGCGACGTGGACGACGATCGCAGCGAGCTTCATGGCGTCCATGAGGCGCTGGGCGTCCTTGCGGGTGCCCTTGACGCCGAAGGTGACGACGCCGGCGCTGCCCTTGGGCAGATACTTCTTTGCCAGTTCATGGTAGGCGTCGCCCTTGAGACCGGGATAACGGACCCACTCGACCTTCGGGTTGTTGGCGAGCCACTCGGCGACGACCTGGGCGTTGGCCGAATGACGCTCCATACGCAGCGGCAGTGTCTCGATGCCGACACCGAGCAGGAAGGCGTTGAGCGGGGCCGCCTGGGCGCCCATGTCGCGCATCAGCTGGGCGCGGGCCTTGACGATGTAAGCCGCCTTGCCGAAGGCCTCCGTGTAAACGAGACCGTGGTAGGAGGGGTCGGGATTGGTGAATTCCGGGAAGCGGCCGGAAGCGGCCCAGTCGAAGTTGCCGGAATCGACGATGCAGCCGCCGAGGCTCATCGCGTGACCGTCCATGTATTTGGTCGTGGCGTGGATCACGACATCGACACCGAATTCAAAGGGACGGCAGAGGTAGGGGGTCGGGAAGGTGTTGTCGATGATCAGCGGAAGACCGTTGCGGTGGGCGACGTTGGCCCAGCGCTCAAGGTCGAGGACGGCCAGCGCGGGGTTGGCCAACGTCTCGCCGAAGATGGCCTTGGTGTTCGGGCGGATGGCCGTCTCAATCTCCTCGTCGGTCGCGTCGGGCGAGAGCCAGGTGAACTCAATGCCGAGCTTCTGGAGGGTCACGCCGAAGAGGTTGACCGTGCCGCCGTAAATGGTGGAGGCGGAGATGACATGGTCGCCGGAATGGGCGAGGTTGAGAATGGCGATCATGCTCGCAGCCTGACCGGCGCTGGTCAGCATCGCGCCGACGCCGCCTTCCAGGGCGGCAATGCGCTGTTCGACGGCGTCGAGGGTCGGATTGCTCAGGCGGGTGTAGAAGTGACCCGGAGCCTTCAGGTCAAAGAGATCGGCAACATGCTGCGCGGAATCAAATTTGAATGTCGTGCTCTGATAGATTGGCATCACACGGGGCTCGCCGTTTTTGGGTTCCCAGCCGGCCTGAACGCATTTCGTTTCGAATTTCATCGTGGATACCTCCTTGGTGTGGATTGATAAAAACGGCCATCATTGTATCATAACGGAATGTGCCAGAATCGCGGGATTTCGGGAAACATGAATCGGGCGGAAAACGTGACTGCGCGGTGCAAACTGCAGACGGCACCCCGGGCACAATCGGGCAGGGGACGGGCTGCCCTGCCGACCTCCGGCCTATGGTATTATCACTTGCCCTTATTGGAGCGAGTCCATGCCGAGCATACCGAAAAAGGGCGGCATCTGCCGCCCTTCCGGTAACTGAGCCATGGATGCTCCGCTTATTCGCCGAGAAGAATGTCGTTGAAGTAGCTCGGCGAGTGGAAGTTCAGGCTCGGGTCAAGCGGCAGCAGCGCGCCCCAGTGCGGGCGGGAACTGCAGTCGGCGCACTTGGTGAAGTTGCCGCGCCAGTGCTGACCGGAGAGATCGCCCAGCGGTCCGAAGATCTTCTCGAGGAAGAGACGGGGAATGCGGACGATAATCCACCAGTCGGTCGGATCGGGGCACTCGGGGTCGATGACCGGGGGCAGATTGCCCTTGATTGTCAGCTTGCGGAGGGTATCCTTGGCGATGTACTCAAAATCGGAGTAACCTCCGGGCGCGCGGGTCCAGTCGCGGATGAGCGAGGAGTGGACGCAGGCGCCCGCGTTGATTTCGATGTTGATGTAGCCCTTCTCGATTTTGAGGGGCTGGAAATAGGCTTCGACGCAGGAATCCTCGCACACCATCGAGTTGAGGGCGGTGTGGACGATGCGGACGTAACGGTCCTTGACCTGCCAGCAGATCATGATGTCGTCGCCGTTGTGCAGGGCACGGACGATGGTTTCGGGGTGGTGATCGGAGCTTTTCTCATGCCAGTTGTCATACTTGCCGACAACAGCCTTGTCCCAGATGGGGTCGGCGGGGTCGAAATCCGGCAGGGTCGCAACTTTATTGATCGTGTAGCTGTCCATTTCTGTCTCCTGTAGCCGGTGGAGCGGTATGCGCGTGCCGGCGGCGGTTGCCATGTGTTGTCTGTGCGCGGACGCAAAGGTCGGCCCAATCCGTCCGCGCCTGCCCTGCATTCTATCAAACTTTCTTCCGCGCGGCACACAGTTCCGAAGAACGAAGAAGATGCGCGGCCAGGACAATCAGGCATCCCAGCAGGACCATCAGCAGGAAGGCCGTCCGCAGGCCGAGCCCATGGGCGACGAACCCGATGACGGGTGGGGCGAAGAGGAAGCCGAAGAAGCCGATGGTGGAGATTTCCGTGATGGCGATGCCCGTCGGCACCTTGGAGGTGCGCCCCGCGAGGCTGCAGCAGAGCGGCACCACGGCGCTGGTCCCGGAGCCGATGACGGCCATGCCGGTCGCTACGCAGATCAGTTTCGCCGGCCCGGGCACGAAGGCGCCCAGAACGGCCGTCAGATATCCCAGCGCGATGGCGCTGCCGCTCAACAGCATGAGGCGGCGGTGACCGAAGCGGTCCGTCAGCCTGTCGGCAACCAGGCGGACAGCCACCATCACGCAGAGGTAGGCAAAGTAGCCCACGTTGCGCAGCGCGTCGGGCGCGCCGGCGACATCCTCCATGTAGACGCCGCTCCAGTCATAGACCGCGCCCTCGCAGGCCATGCAGCCGAAGGCTGCGACGCCCAGCCAGACGAGTTCCGGCGGGATCTTCCATCCGCCCGAGGCTTTCGCCTTGCCCGACGCCTCGCTTTCGTCATTGAGCAGCAGCGTGCCGCCCGAGAAGAGCAGGAGCAGCACGCAGGCCGCGGCCGTGCCGATGAAGTGCGCCGGCACGCTGACCGGCGCCATGGCCAGGAACATGGCGACCAGCGCCGTCACGGCTCCGGCCACAGACCACATCCCGTGAAAGAGGGCCATGATGCTGCGGCCGTAGAGCCGCTCCAGGGCGATGCCCTGCGTATTGACCGCCGTATAGGAGAGGTTGGAGAGGACGCCCATGAGAAAGAGCGACGCGCCCAATTGGAGCGGCGTCCGCGCGACGGAGAGGAGCGGCAGAATCAGCGGATAGGCCAGGCCTACGGTCAGCGCCGCTGCCCGGCTGCCGAACCGGGTGACCAGCAGGCCGTTGGGAACCATCGCCAGAAACTGTCCCAGCGGCGCCATCAGCAGAACGCCCCCCAGCTGCGCCTCATTCAGCTCCAGCGCCCTGCGGATATCGGGAATGCGGGCGCACCAGGTGGCGAAGACGACACCCTGGATGAAAAAGGAAGCCCCGATGCCGATGCGGGCACGGAGGCGTTCGGGAAAGGAGGGGAAGAAGAACCGGGAGAATGCGAAGGGACGTTGAAGCGACATACGGCGACGGGAATGGGATCGGATACAAATTCCCCGGCCGTCCGGCCGGGGAATGGCGAAACGCGGATCAGCGGAAGAAGGGTTCAGGCGGTGCGGCGACCGGCGTCGGCGTATAGACCTCCGCGGCGGCGGGCTCCTGTCCCAAATCCATCGGCGGCTGCTCGGCGGCCGTCCTGCGGAAGACGTAGCGGAACCCGAAGACCAGCACCGTCAGGAAGACCAGCGTCAGGAAGATCAGCAGAATCTTGATCAGCTGCCGCTGCGTCAGCAGGGGCGTCGGAGCGTTCTCCGAAAGGCGGCGGACCTTGGGTCGCTTGGCCTTGGCGAAAATCGAGGCGACGCCGGAGGCGGCCTTCTTTCCGATGGACGCGACCGTGGCCAAACGCGACTCTTCGGGGTCGGCGACGGGATGCTGCGGCCCGAAGATGGGACGGCCCGTGGGTGCGGCCTCGGTCCCGGAGCGGTAGCGCTGAACCGCTTCGGTCGGCTGGACCTCGCGGCGGCGCTTCGGCGCCGGCGCGAAGAGGTCGCGCGGACGCGCCGGCGGCTCGGCCTCCGGTTCGGGTTCGGACGTGGGTTCGGGGCCCTGCGTCGGCTCAGGAAGCGGCTTCGCTCCGACTTCCGGGACAGGCGTCTCCTTGGGCTGTCCAGCCCAGGGACGGCTGTCCTCGGGGATGGGCACGGCCGTGAAGGAATCCTCGGCCGGCGTCACGAGTTTGTGGCCCGGATGGTGGGACCCGGGGGCCGGTTCGTCCTCCTTCGGCGGCAATGTCTTGCGGCCGCCGGTGTGGATCGGCGCGATGGGCTGGGCGGGGATTTCGCGGACGGTCGGGCGGGTGACGGGACGGTGCGGTACGGTCCCGCCGACGATGGCCATGTATTCCTCGACCAAGGGCTGCGGATCGAGCCCCAGCACGGCGCAGTACTGACGGATGAACCCGCGGCCGTAAATTGCCGCTGGGATCTTCTTGAGGTCTTCCGTCTCGAGGGCTTCGATGGTCCTGCACATCATGTGGGTGCGCTCGGAAATGTACTCCTGGGTCCAGCCCAGCTTAAGCCGCTTGTTTCTCAGTATTTCGCCGAAAGCCATTGCCGTTCTCCTCTCGGATTCCGCCGCGGAAATCCGTCTTTGCGTTACGGACGCAGTGTATCAAAATGTCCGTCTTCCGACCGGGCGGCCCCGCCGTCGTCCGCGGCAGACTCCTCCAGCAGGGACGGGTCGAAGTCAATCTCGAAGGCTTCATCCGTCCCCTCCGTCGCGGCATCCGGCGTGGGAGCGGCATCCGGCGCGGCATTCTCGGCGGACGTACGCGTATCGGGCGCGGCGTCCTCGCCGTCGGTGCCGGCCAGCGCCTCGCGGTCAACGGCATTGAGGTCGACGAGGATTTCGCGCGGCGCGTTGCCGTTCTGCGGACCGATGATGCCGCGATCCTCGAGCATGTCGGTGATGCGGCCGGCCTTGTTATAGCCGATGCCGAGGCGGCGCTGCATGGCCGAGGTCGAGAAGCGGCCGGTCTGGCGGATGAGCTCGAGGGCTCTGCGGTAATAGCCTTCGTCGCTCTTGTCGTCGTCGCCTTCGCCGCCGGCCGGGGCGTCCGTCGCGGAGGCAGCCGACGCGGTCGCGGGCGTGGCGAGTTTCTGGAAGGTGGCTTCGAGCGTGTCGGCTGCCGGGTCCTCTCGGATCTGATCGACCTTGGACGAGAGCACGGTGTCGAAGGCGGGGCCGGCCTGCTCCTTGATGAAATCACAGACGCGCACAATCTCCTCGTCGCTGACCCAGGCAGCTTGCGAACGGACCAGGGATTTACCGCTTCGGGCAAGCAGCATATCGCCCTTGCCGATCAGGTTCTCGGCGCCCGTCTCGTCCAGAATCGTGCGCGAGTCGTTGGCCTGTGCCACGCGCAGCGCGATACGGCCGGGGATGTTGGCCTTGATGGTGCCGGTGACGATATCGGTCGTCGGGCGCTGCGTCGCGATGATCATGTGGATGCCCGCGGCGCGGGCTTTCTGCGTCAGCGAGGTGATGGAGGGTTCAATGTCGGCCTTGACGGTCAGAATGAGCTCGGCCAGCTCGTCGATGACGATGACGATGTAGGGAAGCGGCGCGGTTGGGTTGGAACGGCCCGGCAGGGGGGTAGCGGCGCGGCGGTTGTAGTCGGCGATGTTGCGGACGCCGTACTGTTGCAGGAGCTTGTAGCGGCGGTCCATTTCGACGACGGCCCAGCGGAGGCAGAAGAGCACCTTCTTGGGCTCTACGACCACGGGATTGAGGAGGTGGGGCAGATTGTCGTAGAACGTGAATTCAACGCGCTTCGGGTCGACCATCAGCAGCCGGAGCCGCTCGGGTTTGCGGCACATCAGCAACCCAATCAGCATGTCGTTGACAGCGACAGACTTGCCCGAGCCCGTACCGCCGGCGACCAGCAGGTGCGGCATCTCGGCCAAGTCGACAATCAGGTCGCCGCCCGTGGAAATCTTACCCAGGGCCAACGGCAGGGCCATGGTGCGCTCGGCCTTCTTCCAAGCGTTGCCCTCCAAGACTTCGCGCAGCGTAACGGACTGGCGGATGGTGTTGGGGACTTCGATGCCGACGACATCGCGCCCGGGAATCGGGGCCTGGATGCGGATGCTCTCGGCCCGCAGGGCCATCAGCAGATTGTTTTCGTAGCTCAGGAAGCGCTCGACCTTCACGCCGGGCTCAGGGCGGACCTCAAACTGCGTCAGCACGGGACCGCTGATGTGATTGACCACGTGAGCGGCGATGTTGAACTGCCGGAAGACACTTTCGATGGCGTCGATGGCGCCTTGGACGTCGTCGGCGCCGCCCGCCTTCGGGGGAATGGGATCGAGCAGGGCCGTCGTGGGCAGACCGTAGTCAGGCAGCGCCTGAGCGTCGGCCGGTTCGCTCGGGTCATCCTGCTCGTGGGCGGCCGGGACGGGCTGGGTAATCGATTTTGCGGACGCGACGGGACGGAGCTTCGAGGGGTTGTCCGCGCTGAGCACCAGATCGGGCGCTTCGGGCCGGGGCACTGCCGCCGGCCGGACAGACGCCGGGGTGGGGGTGGGCGTCTGGGCGCGGACGGGTGGTTCGGAGGCGCCCGCCGGGGGGCGCCCGATCAGGAGATCCCGGATGTCGAGTTCTTTCTCGGCCTCAGCCTCCGCTTCGCGCCTCCGGGAGAAGATACGGCTCAGCAAACCGCGCCGCGCGTCGGGCGCTTCATCCCCGTCGTCCTCCTCATCGTCCTCATCCTCAACCTTGGGCGGCAACGGGGCCGTCGCGGGACGGATGGTTTCAGCGCGCGGCAACGGGACGCGCGCGGGGTCGGATTCCAGGCGCTTGGGCCGTTCGGAGGTGACGCGGATCAGTGCCAATAGGAAGTTGCGCACGCCGATCAGCAGCACCGCCATCAGTGCGGTGACGATCCAAAGCAGCAGTTGGGTGCCGACCGGACCGATGAGGGGCAGCAGAAAGTCCGTCACCATCCACTGGCCGATGGCGCCGCCGCCGTTGGGCCGCAGATTGATGGCCTGCAGGACGGCCGCGTCGGAACCGTAAATCTGGAAGAGTCCGGCCGCGCCGATATAGAGGATAGCCATCCAGACCAGCCGCAGGCGGAAGAAGCGGACATGGCCGTGCATCAGAAAGAGGAAGAGCACCGCCATCAGCGGCGTCAGCATGTAACGGTAGGCCAAACCGCCCAGTCCGTATCCGAGGAAGGTCATCCAAGCGCCCACATGGCCGATGCTGTTGACCGCAGGCGTGTTGGGCGGATTGCACATCCAGCGGATATCGCGCCAGTCGTAGGAAACCAGGGCGACCAGGGCGAGGACCGTGAAGAGCAGCACCAGCGGCGCGAAAACGCACCGGCGACGCGTTATGGTCGCCTGGGATACGGTCCCGGGGTCCGTCCCGTCGGGGGCGGAGGTGGGCTTGGGGGCGGCGCTCTTCTTCGGTTGGCTCATAGGCGGATCACTCGGTTTTCGTGACCAGGGAGAATCGGGTCAGGCGGGCGGCGTGGAGAATCTTGATGACATCCATGATGCGGCCGTAGCTCTGCGTCTCGTCGCCGCGGATGTGGGCAACGGCCTCGGGGTTGGCCTTGACGATGGCGGTGAGGCGCTCGGAGAGCTCTTCGTCGGTCACTTCGTCCTTGCCGATGAAGATGCGGCCGTCCGCATTGACGGTGACCACGGTCGGCTCGTCGGCCTTCAGCGAGTCGCCCTTGCCGGCCGTGGGGAGGCGAACGTCGATGCCGCTCTGGAGGGCCGGGAAGGTGATGATGAAGGCGATCAGCAGCAGGAAGGTCATGTCCAGAATCGGGGTCATGTTGATTTCCCCTCCCGGACGCCTGGCGCGGCGCCGTGCCCTGATCCGGGGCGTCAGCATGCCGACGTCTCCTTCTCGGACTGGTAGAATAGCGAGAGCTTGCCGATCAGCTCGTCCGAGAAGCCCTCCAGATCGGTCGTGTACTTGTCGATCTTGGACTGGAGCACGCTGTAGGCAATGGTCGAGGGAATGGCCACAACCAGGCCGACAACCGTCGTCAGCAACGCCGAGGAGATGCCTGGGGCAAGTTCGGCAATGTCGGCGCTGCCGCTGGCTGCCATGGCCTGGAAGGCGAGCATGACGCCCCAGACCGTGCCGAAGAGTCCGAGGAGCGGGGCGGAGGAGGTGATGACCGAGAGGGCCGTCATGCCCTTGTTGAGCTGGTTGATCTCCTCTTCCAGGGCGTGGGAGGCCGTCGCCGTGACCAGCGCCATACGCTTGGCGCTCAGGGTCAACGGCATAGAGCTGTCCAGGTGGAGGGCCTTGAGCTGATTCTGGGGAATCAGATGGATCAGGCGGTCGCAGGTCTTGGTGTAGACCGATTCCATCGGCGAATCCGTGAAGGTGTAGTTGCGGTCGCAGTAGAGACCGATCGGCCCCTCGGGCGCTTTCACGAAGTCATCGGCGAAGCGGTCCGAACGGCGCTGGATGTCCTTCATGAAGAGGTTGCGCCGCAGCATAACCGACCAAGAATAGATGGACATGCCGATCTGAATCAGCACAATCAGCTGACCGCAGAAGTCCGAATCGAGAAAGGCCTTGACCGGGCCTGTGGCCGCCGCGATAAAGTCGGGTGAGAACATGGCCGTCAGATCCTTTCGGGCGTCGGGATGCCCAGCAGGTCCAAACCGCCGCGGAGGACCTTGGAAACCGCCGCGCAGAGGCGAATGCGGCTGTCGCGGACCGCCGGATCGGCCTTCATGACGGGAGAGCTCTGGTAGAAGGAGCTGTAGAGCTGGCTGAGCTGATAGAGGTAATCGGCCAGAACGCTGGGCTTGCAGAGGTCGCCCGCGCGCTGGACGGTATTCGGATACTGGAGCAGCCAGAGGGCCAACGCCTTCTCGACGGGCGACGCGATGGCGAGCGCGTTCTCTTCGGGCGCGCGGCCGACCTCGGCACGGTACTTCGCCAAGAGCGAATTCAGACGGGCATTGGCGTACTGCAGGTAGGGGCCGCTGTTGCCGTCAAGGGCCAGGGCGCGCTCCCAGGTGAAGACAATCATCGTGGCCGGATCGTGGGAGAGGTCGGCGTACTTGATGGCACCGATGCCGATGGCCTCTGCCAACGCCGCGCGCTCCGTCTCGTCCCAGTCGGGGTGATTCCCGTCGACAATCGTGCGGGCACGGGCCGCGGACTCGTTGAGGAGAGTCTCGAGCTTGATGACGTTGCCCTGACGGGTCGAGAAGGTCGCGTCGGGCAGACGCATCAGACCGAACCAGACATGCTGGAGCTTTGCCGTGCCGCAGAGCCCGAGCTTCTCGCAGATGCGGAAGAACTGGCGGAAGTGCAGCTGCTGGCGTTCGTCGGTCACATAAATGATGCGGGCCGGATCGAAATCGGCCACGCGGCTGCGGACGGTCGCGATGTCGGTCGTCGTATAGTTGAAGCCGCCGTCGCGCTTACGCACGATGGCCACGTCGAGGCCCTCGTCCTTCATGTCGACGATCCAGGCCCCTTCGCTCTGCGTGGCCAGACCCTTTTCGCGGAGCATATCGACCGTCTCGGCGAGCATCGGCTGATAGTAGCTTTCGCCGCGGTAGATGTCGAACTTCACCCCCAGGCGGTCATAGATACGGCCAAATTCCTTCAGTGAAATCTCAATGAAGCGCTTCCAGACGGCCAGATTCGCCTCGTCGCCGGACTGCAGCTTCACCAGCTCCTCGCGGCACCGATCGATCCATGTCGGATTCTCGGGGTTCTTCGTCTCGTTGTAGCTCCGCACGTAGACCTTCTCCAGAAGCTCAACCGTCAGGTCGGCGCGTTCCTCGTCGGTCAGGAAATGGCGGTAGCCCATGATGAGAATGCCGAACTGTGTGCCCCAGTCGCCCAAGTGGTTGTCCGCAATCACGCGGTAACCCAGCGCGCGCAAGATGCGGTCGATGGCATTGCCGATGACCGTGGAGCGGATATGGCCGATGTGCATCGGCTTGGCGACGTTCGGCGAGGAATAGTCAATCACGACCGTCTCGTGGGCCTCACGCTGCGGAATGCCGAGCGTTTCGTCGGAGACCAGCGCCTCGACACCCTTCGCTACGGCGGCGTCGGAAAGTTTCAGATTGATGAAGCCGGGACCGGCCACCTCGGCCTTCTCCAGCAGACCGGGCAGCGGCTGTGCCGCGATCACCGCCTGCGCCAGCTCGCGCGGATTCTTCCCCGCACGCTTGGCGATGCCCATCGCGTCGTTGCACTGCCAGTCGCCGAAGCGCGGATCCTTCGAAGGCACGATACGGCCGCCGCCGCACCCCGGGACAACCTTCTCAAACGCTTCCGCAAGCCATGCCTTCACGATGCCTTCGCAATCCATAACCGTTCAAACTCCTTAAAAATGGGGACCGTTTCGTTTCGGCCCAGTATACCATACTATAAGGCGGCTGCCGAACCGGACCAAGGCGGGCGTGATGTGTCATAGTCATGTGCACCGAAGGGTATCATGGTTTCCTCCCCATGTGTCAAAAGAATGTGCACCGAAGGTACGCCTCGTTCGGTGCACTTTTCATTTGACACATTACGCGGGTTTTCTCCCGGCAGAGGCCCGTATCCGACCCCGAAACTTCCCAAAACAGATTCATGACCCTATAGGGTGACAGCGCATCACCCTATAGGGTCATGACGTACCACCCTATAGGGTGATCAAGGATTACCCTATAGGGTCACGGATCCGTTTTGGCCTCTATTCCAGTGGGAAGTCATCCATGTCCCGGTCAGAAGCAGCTCCTGCTCCGAAACTTTCACTCTCCGGCCGCCCACGGTCGCGGCCAAAGACGCCGCCGACCTCCCGCCGGTCCCGAACCGTCAGCCCTTCGGGAAAAAGAAAAGCACGGCGGGTTTCCCTTTTCCCTTTCTTTTGGTAAATTAGCGCCAGTGTCCACCCAGATTAAAACGAAAGGATGACTTTTATGGCGGAACTCGGTAAGGCCACGCAGGCGGAACTCAAGGCGATTTCCAACGCGTTTCAGGTTTACGGTGATTTTGTCTCCGGTTGCCCTCACGGCAGCGGTCATATCAATGACACCTACAAGGTGACTTATTCCGTCGGCGGCGCCCCGCTGAGCTATCTGCTTCAGCGTATCAACCACCACGTCTTTACCCAACCGGCCAACGTGCAGCAGAACATTCTGCGCGTAACCCGCCACATCGCCTCCAAGCTGATTGCGAAGGGCGAATCCGATATCTCCCGCCGCACTCTGACGCTGATCCTGACGCGCGACGGCGAGCCTGTCTATCATGACGCCGAGGGCAACTGGTGGCGTATGTACATCTTCGTCGAGGGCGCCTCGACCTACGACCAGATTCAGAGCACCGCTCAGGCCGAACTCGTCGGCGAGGCTTTCGCGGACTTCCAGAACATGGTCGCCGACCTGACCGAGCCCCGTCTTCACGAGACGATCCCCCACTTCCACAATACCGTCAAGCGCTATGAGGCCCTCCAGGCCGCCATCCAGAAGGATGCTTTCAACCGCGCCAAGGACGTCAAGGCCGAAATTGATTTCGTCACGGCCCGCGCCGACACCTTCGGCCGTCTGCTTGAGCGTTCCGCCAAGGGCGAAATCCCTGAGCGCGTGACCCACAATGACACGAAGCTCAACAACGTCATGCTCGACGACAAGACCGGCAAGGGTATCTGCGTGATTGACCTCGACACGGTCATGCCCGGTCTGGCGCTCTATGACTTCGGCGATATGTGTCGCACCTCCACGGCCAACGCGGCCGAGGATGAGCAGGACCTCTCCAAGGTCTACTCCCGCATGGATATGTTCGAGGCGCTTGCCACCGGTTACTGCCGCGGCGCAAAGTTTCTCACCCAGGGCGAAAAGGAAGAGCTCGCCTTCTCCGCCCGTCTGATCACGATGACAATCGGCATCCGCTTCCTCACGGACTATCTCTCCGGCGATGTCTACTTCCACATCAAGCGTCCGCAGCACAATGTCGATCGCTGCCGCACGCAGCTCAAGATGGTCAAGAGCATGGAAGATCAGGCCGAGCAGATGGAGGTCATCGTCCGCAAGGCCCTGGCCGCCGAGTAAGGCTTCCCGCGATGCGGCGGCACGCTCCGTGCCGCCGCATATGTTTTTATGGATTCAACGGAATGGAGAATGAATGATGCAGCAGAACGCGATCGAAGATATCCTGAATTACTTCGCGCTTGAGGGCTCCCTGAAGTCCGCGACGCCTTATGGCAACGGCCACATCAATGATACGTACAAAGTCGTGACGGAGACCGCGGACGGTGAGCGCAATTATATCCTGCAGCGGATCAACCACGCCGTTTTCCGCAAGCCTCGTTTGGTGATGGAGAACATCGAGCGCTGCCTGGCCCATGTTTCCGCCAAGCTGGATCAGTTCCCCGGCGTGCGGACGATGAACGTGGTGCAGACCAAGGAAGGGCGCAACTGCGTCCGCACCTTCGACGGCAAGTGGTGGCGTGTCTACGATTTCCTTGATGGGCTCGACAGCTACGATGAAGTCTCGGACCCTGACATCGTCTTCGAGGCGGCGCGCGGGTTCGCGCAGTTTCAGAACATGGTCGCGGACCTTCCCCTGCCGCGTCTGCATGAGACGATTCCCTATTTCCATCACACTCCGATGCGTTACGCGACGCTCGAGGAGGCCATTTACATGGATGTGCGCACCCGCGTCCATGAGGTCGGGGCCGAAATTGACTTTGTCCGCTCCCGCAAGCATCTGGTGGCGCACCTGCTCAACCGTTTCCTGAATGGGCAGATTCCCGAGCGTATCACGCACAACGACACGAAGATCAACAATGCGCTCTTCGACCCCAAGACCAAGCAGTGCGTCGCCGTCGTCGACCTCGACACGGTCATGCCTGGTCTGGCGCTCTATGATTTCGGCGATATGTGCCGCACGACTTGCAATCCGGCCCCAGAAGACGAACAGGACCTGATGAAGGTCAAGTTCGATCTGCGTATGTTCGAGGCCGCCGTGACCGGTTATCTTGATACGGCCCACTTCTTGGTGCCCGCCGAAATCGAGGAGCTTCCCTTCTCCGCGTGGCTTCTGCCCTTTATGGTCGGTATTCGCTTCCTCACCGACTATATTCAGGGTGACGTCTACTTCAAGACCCATTATCCCAAGCAGAACCTTGACCGTTGCCGTACGCAGTTCCGCATGGTCGAGCTGATTGAGGGCTGCAAGGAAGAAATGCAGGCCATCGTTCAGCGCAGCGCCAAGGCGACCGGCCGCTATTGATTTCACTCCCAAACAAGTTTTGTTTAAGAAAGGAAAAACCATGAAAGTTGCTATCGTTCGGAACGCCGAAGAAGGCAGCAAGCTTGCCGCCGAAATCTTCATCGATCAGGTCCGCAAGAACCCCAAGACCGTTCTCGGTCTGGCCACCGGTTCTACCCCTGTGAAGATGTACAAGCGCCTCATTGAGGCCTGCAAGGCCGGTACGGTCTCCTTCAAGGACTGCCAGAGCTTCAACCTTGATGAGTACCTCGGTCTCGCTCCGACCCATGATCAGAGCTACCACTACTTCATGAAGACCCAGCTCTTCGACGGTATCGACATCGATCAGGCCAAGACCCATGTGCCGGACGGTGAGGCGACCGACATCGCCGCCTCCTGCGCGGCCTACGAAGCGGCCATCAAGGCTGCCGGTGGCATCGATATCCAGCTTCTGGGCATCGGTTCCGACGGTCACATTGCCTTTAATGAGCCCGGCTGCTCCCTCGCCTGCCGCACCCACTCCCAGGTCCTGACCCAGCAGACCATTCAGGACAACGCCCGTCTCTTCTTCGGCGGCCGCATTGAGGAAGTCCCGACCCAGGCCGTCACGATGGGCATCGGCTCCATCATGGACGCCCGCAAGGTCGTGCTGCTCGCCTTCGGCGCCGGCAAGCAGGACGCAATCGCCGGCCTCGTCGAAGGTCCCGTCACCTCCATGTGCCCCTGCTCCGCGCTGCAGTACCACAATGACTGCATCGTCATCTGCGACGAAGAGGCTGCCGGCAAGCTGAAGCACAAGGATTACTACAAGTACATCTTCTCTCAGACCGGCGTCTCCAACGTCTGATCGGTCTGACGGTGCAAAAAAAGCGGGAGGTCCTTTCGGACCTCCCGCTTTTTGTATCGGTACGGTGTATGCGTCGCGCAGGCGTTCGTTCGTCCGTGCCCGTCCGCCGTCAGACGTCGGACGGGGTCAGGAAGCGTCCGCGACGCGGGGCACCGGCGTCATAGCGGCCATTGGCCATGACACGCGAACCGTTGACCCAGACGCTGTCGACGCCTTCGGTGAAACTGTGCGGATTGCCGTAGGTCGCCGTGGCGTGCCAGGCGCTCGGATTGAGCAGGACCAAATCGGCGTAATAACCCTCACGGATGAGACCGCGCTTCGGGATGGCGAAGGCCTTCGCCGGGAGTCCCGTCATGCGCCCGATAGCCTCTTCGAGCGCGATGCCGAGGCGCTGCGTCAGGACATGGAAGAATTCCGGATGGGTACCGTAGGCTCTGGGGTGGGGGTAGTCCTTACCCAGTGGCCCCCAAGGCGCGCGGATGGAGGCGTCACTGCCGGCCATGACCCAGGGACGGGCCAGGAACTTCAGCATATTCTCCTCGCACATGGTGAAGAAAAAGGCTCCCGTGCGGCTGCGGTCAGCCTTCAGAATGGTAACGATGGCCTCACCGAAACCGCAGCGCAGTATGGACATAACCTCGGAGAGCGTTTTGCCCGAGAAGCACTTCGTCTCCGGAGCCCACGTGCCGCCGATCATGATGGAGTCAGGATCGCGGCCGGAGGCGTCCAAATCGGCAATGATTCGTTTGGCCGCCTCGGGGGTGTCGAGATTTTTCAGGATGGCTGCGTTGCCGCCGGCGGCGGCCCAGTCGGGCAGGACGATATCCAGGTCGGTTCCGGAGGAGAGGTAGGGGTAACGGTCACTGTGGAGCCAGAGCCCTTCGGCACGGGCGGATTCGATCTTTTCGATGGCCGCGTCGGCTTTGCCCCAGTTGGTGCGGCCGCCGGTTTTAAGATGGGAGATTTCGGTTCGGATACCCGTCTTGCGGGCGAGATCGAGGACCTCGTCGATGGCCTCTAGGAGCCTGTCACCCTCGCTGCGCATATGGGTGGCGTAATAGCCGCCGCGGCGGGCGCAGGTCTCGGCCAGTGCGAAGACCTCTTCGGGTTTGCTGTGGACGCCGGGATGGTAGATAAGTCCCGTACTCATGCCCCAGGCGCCCTCGTCAAGGGCCTGCTCAAGGACACGCCGCATGGCGCGGATCTCCTCCCGGGTCGCCGCGCGCGGCGCGTCACCCATGACCCCCTTGCGGATGGTATTGTGACCGGAGAAGAGAATAAAATTGACAGCGGGGCGGGCAGACTCGAAGCAACTCCGATAGTCCGCGACGGTGTCCCAGTTGGGGCCATGCGCTTCACGGCCTGGACGCGGGGGATAGTCTTGGGCCTCCCAGTCGGAGGGCAGGCGGGCACCATTGAGACGAGGGGCCGCGCTGCCGCCGCATTGGCCGCCGATCTCGGTGGTGACGCCTTGTGAAACCTTGCTGGGAGCGTCGGGTTCAAGCAGCAGAAAGGCGTCGGAATGGGTGTGGGCGTCGATGAGCCCGGGAATGAGCCATCGACCCGCGGCATCGACTTCGGCGGGGGCCTGGCAGGCGGAGAGGTCGCCGACGGCAACGATTCTGTCCCCGTCGAGGGCCACGTCGGCTGTGACTGCGGGGGCGCCGGTACCGTCGATGACGGTGGCGCTTCGGATAAGGGTATCGATATGCATGGCGGGGTCTATGATAGCACGCGGCATCCACGACGGAAAGGACCCCGGTAAACAAAAAGAGGCGCCACTCCGATGAGCGGGCACCTCTTCCGGTAAGCACACACGGCTTACTTCTTGTGGCGGTTGGCCTTGATGCGTTTGCGGTATTTGTGCTTGGACATCTTGGCGCGACGTTTCTTCTTGATCGAACCCACGTTCGTGCTCCTTCGGTGTTAGGGTTAGAAAATGACCTTGTTGAGGGCCAGTTCAATGATGCCTTGCGCACCGGCGGCGCGCAACGCGGGGATGAGGTCCCGGACCTCACCTTCCGAAATGACGGTTTCGATGGCGACCCACCCCTCGGTATTGATGTGGTTGACGGTCGGGGCGTGCAGGGCAGGGAGGAGTGCCGTGATCTGAGGCACGCTGGCCTCGGGCGCGTTCATCTTGAGGAGCACGCGGGATTCGGCGGCGAGGGCGCCCTGGAGGAGCATGGCAATCTGTTCGATCTTGGCACGCTTTTCGGGAACTTCCCAGCTGGCCCTGTTGGCGATGAGACGGGTCGTGGAGGTCAGCACGGTGTCCACGATGCGGAGATTGTTGGCGCGAAGGGAGCTGCCGGTCTCGGTGAGCTCAATGATGGCGTCGACAAGTTCGGGTGCTTTGACCTCGGTCGCGCCCCAGGAGAATTCGACGGTGGCTTCGACGCCGTGCTGCCTGAGATAGCGGGTGGCCAGGCCGACGGCCTCGGTGGCGATGCGTTTGCCGGCCAGGTCCTTGGGCTCACGGATGGGAGAATCGTTGGGGACGGCCACGACCCAACGGACGGGGCGGCTGGTCGCCTTGGAGTAACAGAGTTCGCAGACTTCATGCACGTCCGAACCGTTCTCGTAAATCCAGTCATAGCCGGTGATGCCGGCATCCAGCAGACCAAGCTCGACGTAGCGGGCGATTTCCTGGGGACGGATGAGGCGGCACTTGAGCGACTCGTCATTGACGGTCGGGATGTAGGAGCGGGACGAGCAGGTCATCGCGAAACCGGCGCGGCGCATCAGATCGAAGGTCGAATCCTGAAGCGAGCCTTTGGGGAGACCAAGGGTAATAGACATTATCTGATTCCTCTTTTGCTGAAAGTCGGTATAGTATCTCATAATCGGAGGCCAAAATGCAATATCGGGTTTGCGTTGTGCTATAATACGGCCGAATCGTTCACGGAGCGTAGCGCAGCCTGGTAGCGCATCTGCTTTGGGAGCAGAGTGTCGGGGGTTCAAATCCCTCCGCTCCGACCACTCATAAAAAACGGGACGGGCCTTTCGGTCCGTCCCGTTTTCTTTTGTTTGTGTGCCGCGCTTACTTGGCGTAGACGGGCATCGCTTTGTAGGAGGTGTGGAGCAGATGGTGCGCCTTCTCGCTGCAGGGGGCGCCCAAGAAGTCCTCGTAGATACGCTTGATCTGCGGGTTCTGGTGCGAGCAGCGGATCGCGTGGTCGCGGTCGTCCTTGTAGAGACCTTCCATACGGGCCTTGCGGACCTCGTCGGTGGCCAGGGTGGGCTGGCCGCCGCCGCCGATGCAGCCGCCGCGGCAGGCCATTACTTCGATGAACTGCCAACGCGGGGGACGGCCGGCCTTGCGGTCTTCGCGGATGGCGTCGAGGACGCGCTCGACGTTGCCCATCTGGTGGGCGACGGCGATGGAGACCTTGGTGCCCTTGATGTCGATGACCGCTTCCTTGACGCCTTCGAGGCCGCGGACGGCGGTGAAGTCGACCTGCGCGAGCTCTTCCTTGGTGATTAGGTGATAGGCCGTGCGCAGGGCTGCCTCCATGACGCCGCCGGTCGTCCCGAAGAGCGTGCCGGCGCCAGAGTATTCGGCGAGGATGCTGTCGGGCTCGCTCTCGGGCAGGTTGGCGAAGTCAATGCCGGCGATGCGGATGATGCGGGCCAGTTCGCGGGTCGTGAGCACCACGTCGACATCCTGATAGCCGGAGGCCATCATTTCGTCGGACCTGGTGATTTCGTACTTCTTGGCCGTGCAGGGCATGATGGAGGTGACGGATATCTTGGCCGGGTCGAGACCCATCTTCTCGGCGAAGTAGGTCTTGGCCATGACGCCGAGCATCTGCTGCGGGCTCTTGGCGGTGGAGAAATTCGGAATGAAGTCGGCCGCATACTTTTCCATCCAGTCCGTCCACGCCGGGCAGCAGGAGGTGATGAGGGGCAGGGGACCGCCGTTGGTGAAGCGGCTGACGAATTCCGTGCCCTCCTCCATGATGGTCAGGTCGGCGGAGAAGTTGGTGTCAAAGACGGCCTTGAATCCGAGACGGCGGAGCGCCGTGTAGATCTTGCCAGTGGAGATTTCACCGGGTTTCATACCGAAGGATTCGCCGATGGCGACGCGGACCGCGGGCGCGATCTGGACGACCGGGAAGCCGTCGGTCTTGCGCAGCAGGTCCCAGACCTTGTCGGTCTCGTCACGCTCGTAGATGGCGCCGACGGGGCAGTGGGCCGAGCATTGGCCGCACTTGATGCAGGGGGAATCGTTGAGCGTGACGTCGGCGGCGGGGGCGATCTTCATGCGTTCGCCGCGGCCGATGAATTCCAGGGCCCAGACGTTCTGCATTTCCTGGCAGACGATGGCGCAGCGGCCGCACTTGATGCATTTGTCGGGATCGAGGATGATTGAGGGCGTGCTGGTATCCTTGGGGATACGCTCGAGAGCCGGACGCGGGAAGGGCACGTCGCGGATGCCGAATTCAATGGTGATGCGCTGCAGTTCGCAGTTGCCGGAACGCGGGCAGCGCAGGCAGTCATTGGGGTGGGCCGTCAGGATCAGCTGAACGACGCTCTTGCGGATTTTGACGAGCTCGGGATCGTGGGTGATGATGCGCATGCCTTCGGCCACTTCCGTGCAGCAGGCGCGGAGGAGCTTGGGCGAGGTGGCGTTACGCACGACACAGATGCCGCAGGCGGCCCAGGCCTTGATGTCGGGGTGATGACAGAGGGTGGGGATGCGCACGCCGACCTTGCGGGCAGCCTCCAAGATGGTCGTGCCGGCGGGGACTTCGACGGCGATGCCGTTGATCTCGAGATGGACCAGTTTCGTTTCTTCCATTGCGACTCTCCTTAGGCCAGTTCGATGGCATGCAGTTTACAGGTGTTGTAGCACTGGCCGCACTTGACGCAGACCTTCGGGTCGATGACGTGCTTTTCCTTGACGCGGCCGGAAATGGCGCCGACGGGGCAGATGCGGGCGCACATCGTGCATCCGACGCAGCGGTCGGGATTGATGCGGTACTGCACCAGCTTCTTGCACTTGCCGGCGGGGCACTTGCGGTCATTGATATGGGTTATGACCTCGTCCTTGAAGTAGCGGAGCATGGCCTTGACGGGGTTGGAGGCCGTCTGGCCGAGGCCACAGAGCGAGGCGCGGCTCATGGCTTCGCAGATGTCCTCCATGCGCTGGATGTCCTCGGGCTTGCCGCGGCCTTCGGAGATGGCGGTGATGATGTTGAGCAGCGTGCGGCCGCCGATGCGGCAGGGCATGCACTTGCCGCAGCTCTCGTCCACGGTGAATTCGAGGTAGAACTTCGAGACGTCGACGATGCAGTCGGTGTCATCCATGACAATCAGACCGCCGGACCCGACAATGGAGCCAATCTTCGCGAGCGATTCGTAGTCGATCGGCATGTCAAGGTATTCGGGTGGGATCATGCCGCCGGAGGGACCGCCGGTCTGGGCGGCCTTGAACTTGCGGCCGTTGGGGATGCCGCCGCCGATGTCGAAGATGATTTCGCGCAGCGTGATGCCCATCGGGACTTCAATCAGGCCGGAGTTGCGTACCTTGCCGGTGAGGGCGAAGACCTTGGTGCCTTTGCTGGTGGCGGTACCGATGGAGCTGAACCACTTGGCGCCCTTGGTGATGATGACGGCGATGTTGGCCAGGGTCTCGACGTTGTTGATGACCGTCGGCTTGCCCCAGAGGCCTTTAACGGCCGGGAAGGGGGGACGCGGGGTCGGCTGGCCGCGCTTGCCTTCGATGGAGGCGAGCAACGCGGTCTCTTCGCCGCAAACGAAGGCGCCGGCGCCGAAGCGGAGCTCGATGTCGAAGCAGAAGTCGGAACCGAGAATGCGCTCACCGAGCAGGCCCCATTCGCGGGCCTGACCGATGGCGATCTGCAGGCGCTTGATGGCCAGCGGATATTCGGCGCGGATGTAGATGAAGCCCTTGGTCGCGCCGATGGCACGGCCGGCGATCGTCATGGCTTCGAGAATGGCGTTGGGATCGCCTTCGAGGGTGGAGCGGTCCATGTAGGCGCCAGGGTCACCTTCGTCGGCGTTGCAGACGATGTACTTCTGGTCGGCCTGGACGGCGGCGGAGAACTGCCACTTCTTGCCGGTCGGGAAACCTGCACCGCCGCGGCCGCGCAGACCGGAATCGAGGATTTCCTGAATGATGCCGTCAGGCGTCATGTCAAAGAGCGCCTTGTCGAGCCCCAGGTAACCCTCGTGGGCAATGTAGTCGGTGATGTCTTCGGGATCGATCAGGCCGCAGTGACGCAGCACGATGCGCTGCTGCTTGGCGTAGAAATCGATGTCGTGGCCGATGTGGCCGGCCTCGGCCTGGGACTTGTCGTAAAGCAGTCGCGTGACGGGCTTGCCGCCGACGATGTGCTCATTGATGATGGCTGCCGCGTCCTCAGGCTTGACGTCGACATAGAAAATGTCGGAGGGCAGCACCTTGACGATCGGACCGCGTTCGCAGAAGCCCATACAGCCGGTACGGACGATGCTGACGTTGGCACCGGCGTATTCGGCCGCTTTCAGTAGCGCGGCGTAGAGCGCCAGACCGCCGTTGGAGTCGCAGGCTGTGCCGCCACAGACGAGAATGTACTGTTTGCCCTGCTGGGCGTCGTTGTTCCGCTCGGCCACCAGTCTGGCGCGGAGGGCAGCAAGCGATTCACGGGTCAGTTTTTCGGACATAATGTGCTCCCTTCCTTACTGTTTGCTGCGGAATTTGTCCAGAATGCCGGGCAGCGCCGCCTTAGTCACCTTGCCGAAGACCTCGCCGTTGATGACGATGACCGGGGCCAGACCGCAGCAACCGAGGCAACGGACCGCTTCCGTGGAGAATTCTCCGTCGGGCGTCACCGTGTTCACGCCGACGCCCAGTTCGTCCTCGAGCGCCTTCATGATGTCGTCGCCGCCCTTCAGGTAGCAGGCCGTACCGAGGCAGACCTGAATCAGATTGCGGCCGGGCTTTTTGAGCTTGAAGAAGTTGTAGAAGGTAATGACACCGTAAATCTTGGCCAACGGCACTTCCAGAATGTCCGACAGCTCCAAAATGATTTCACGCGGCATGTAGCCGTAGGTCTGCTGAATGCGGTGCAGCACCATGATCAGATTGCCCGGTTTGGGCTTCCATTCTTCGATGAACGCCCGGAGTTCCGGGGTCAGCTTCTGCGAAGTATCCTGTCCCATTTGAGTAGCTCCAATTGAATGTTAGGTAAAAGCAGATTTGCGTAGCCGCGTAATCCACGGTTGCGGCCAAGTTTGTCATAAACTTTTCAAAACGTCAAATGTTAAACTTCTTTACTTATTGAGATCGCCTATGGCATCGTTCGCCGTTTTCTAAGCGTCCTTGTCTCGATATACGCTACTTTGTTGTGGTTCAATGAATAGTTGTATAATGTAAAAAAGTTTTCCTTTTTGATATCAGGTTTTTGCATTCTTGTTTATGGGTCTTCGAAAGAATTTGTGGGTAATCTATGCTTAGAGGGAGCTGTGCGCCCCCTCTAAAACTCCCCGCACTCCTA
>CALXSH010000013.1 GCA_944391065.1 uncultured Kiritimatiellota bacterium
CCCCCTTCCCCTTGCACCCCTTCCTGCCTCTGTCGGATGAGTGACCTGCCTGCCCTCCTTTTGACAAGATATATTGCTAGTTTCACCCCTTCGGTGCACATGACTATGACACATCACGTGCGCAAGGCGCTGGTTCGCTGTGGGTGCGGTTTTTTGTTAAGCTGACGGCGTTACTGTTTTTCTGATGGAATGGATGTATGCGCAAGGCATTGGGTTATGCTTATCTGATTGAGACATTCAGGCTGGATGTCTTGGAGCCTTTTTGTCAGATGTTTGAGGGGGTCGGGGCGGCGCGGCAGATCTCGGAGACACCTCCGTATGTGACGGTATTTCTGCCGCCGCGGGGTTCGCCTGCGGAGCGATGGCAGGAGCACCTGAGTTTCGCGCTGAAGCATGAGGGAATCAATCTCGAGGTCCTGAAGGCTTTCTTTGAAAAGGTCGGCCGGGATGAGCTGGTGGCTTACATCAGGGAACGGCGGGTCGGCGCCAATCGGAGGCGGGTGTGGTTTCTTTATGAATTTCTCACCGGGCGGGAATTGCCGATTGAGCCTCTTACGGCCGGTAATTACGTTTTGCTGCTGGACCCCGAAAAAATGGTGGCATGCGGTGAGGGGCCCACCGTGCAGCGCGTCCGGCGTCAGCGTGTGGTGAACAATTTGCCCGGTGTCGCCGGGCTTTGTCCGATGGTTCGTCTGACGGAGCGCATCCGTAAGGGGGTGGGAGCGGATTTGGGGGCGCGGCTGAGGAGGGTGTTGTCGGATTATCCGATGGATGTGCTTGACCGGGCCAACCGCTATTTTTATCTGAAAGAGACGAAGTCTTCGTTTGCAATTGAGCGTCAGACGCCCGATCAGCGCAGGACAGGTTCTTTTGTGGTGCTTTTGGAGCGCGCCGGCCGTGATACGCTGAATGCCGAGTTTCTGATCCGTTCGCAACAGGCCATTGTCGATCCGAGGTATACCGAGGCGGGGTTCCGTGCGGATCAGGTGTACGTCGGACAAACGTTGGCTCCGGGACAGGAGAAGATCCATTTTGTCGGGTTGCGACCGCAGGATATTCCGGAATTCATGGGGAATTTCTTCGTCTTGGCGGAAAAATTGCTCCGGTCGGATATGCATCCGGTGGTTGCGGCGGCGGTGGTGTCGTTTCTCTTTGTCTTTATCCATCCCTTCGGTGACGGGAACGGACGCCTTCATCGTTATCTGCTTCATCATGTGTTGGCGGCGATGGGATTTACGCCGGAGGGGGTGACATTCCCTGTGTCGGCGGTGCTGTATCGGCAACCCGGACGTTATGACCGTATGCTGGAGAGTTTTTCCGAGAGGTTGCTGAGCCGCATCCGGGACGGTTACAGGCTGGATGACCAAGGCGTGATGACGGTGGAGGCGGAGACGGCGGATTATTACCGTTATATCGACTTCACGTGGATTGTCGAGGAATGCTTTGAGGTCATCCGTGATACGCTGGAGACGGAGTTGGTGGCGGAACTGGATCATCTGGTGCGATGGGACCGGGTGATGCAGGCCATGCGCCGTGTCGTCGATATGCCCGACCGGCGGGCGGAACGCTTTGCCAGGCTGGTGATGAATAACGGCGGGCGGTTGGCACGGGGCAAGCGTTCGCATTTTGCTGAGCTGAGCGATGATGAGGTGATTCGGCTGGAGAGGGCTATCGCTGAGGCGTGCGGGGGCAACGGAAAGAGTTCGTAACTTTTTTTGCAGGGCGGTGCGGGGCGTTTTTTGACGGGCCGGGCGGAGTCGTGACGGGATAAGACATTGTCGGAACTGCGGATGTGTGCTGACGTGGGGATGTTTTTTGCGGGTTTTGCCGTAACTTTTTTTGCGGGTTTGTAACTTTTTTTGCAGGGGAGATTGGGGGCTTCTGCCGATGGCGCGCGTGGCGTATTTTGGCATAACGTACTGATGGGGCTGGGGATGTGTTCGGGCGTGGACGGTTTTTGGGAGCTTGGGGGCGTAACTTTTTGTGCGGGGCTTCGTGTGCTGGAGGGGAGGGCGCGCTGGCGGCGCCGATAAGGGGGAGGGGCTTGCCGCTTGGTTTGCTTTGGCCGCTGTCCGGCCATCCTTTTCCCTCTCTTCGGCTTTACTGGTGTGCAATTACATTTTGGACGATTCGGCATCGCACAGACCGCCCGCCGCAAACGGCAGGCGGAGGCGTGGTTTGGTACACTAACGCGGTTTTTTAATTCCCATTTGGAAAGGCTTCCTTAATTATGGCAGACACGATTGCCGCTACCGTCAACGGTGACCCCATCCCCCTTCAGGCTGTCGATTTCGAACTTCAGCGTCTCATTCACTTCTATCAGCAGCAGGGCGTGCCCGAGGCGCAGATCCGCACGCAGATTGACGCGCTTCGCGGCCGCGCGCTGGATCAGGCCATCGGCACGAAGCTGCTGATTGACGAGACTAAGCGTCTGGATATTACGGTTTCGGGCGAGGAGCTCGACGCGCAGTTTGAGACCTACGTGAAGCAGTTCGGCGGTGACCGTGACCACCTCGAGAAGGCCATCAAGGCCCAGGGCATGACGGTCGATCGATTCAAGCAGGAGCTCGCCCAGGGCGCGCGCATCAACAAGCTGATTGAGCAGATCTGCTCGACCGTGCCGACGCCGACCGAGGATGAGATCAAGGCCCATTACGAGGCGCATAAGGATGAGTACAAGACCGAGGACCGCGTGCTGGCGCAGCACATTCTCATCAAGCCCAACAGCGACGGCGAGAAGCCGGCGGCCCGCGCGAAGCTGGAGGCTATCCGTGAGCGCATCGTCTCGGGTAAGAGCGTCTTCGGTGATGAGGCGGCGGCCCATTCCGATTGCCCGAGCGGCAAGTCCAACGGCGGCAGCCTGGGTTGGTTTGGCCGCGGCATGATGGTCAAGCCCTTCGAGGACGTGGCCTTCAGTCTGCCGTGCGGCGAGGTTTCGGAGATTCTCGAGACGCAGTTTGGCTATCACATCATCCTCAAGAGCGAGGAGGAGAAGGGCCATATGCCGACGCTGGAGGAGATCCATGACAACGTCCGCGACTTCCTCTTTCACGCGAAGCGCGGCGAGGCCGTGTCGGCCCATGTCGCGGAGCTCCGCGCCAAGGCCGACGTGAAGATTGCCTAAGGCGGACAGGGTCAGCGAGACGGCACGATGTTTACCGAAGCCATTGCCCAGGAACTGAATCTCTCGCCTCGTCAGGTGGCCGCCGTGGAGCGGTTGCTGGAGGAGGGCTGCACCATTCCCTTTATCGCGCGCTACCGCAAGGAGGCGCACGGCAATCTGGATGAGGTGCAGATCGGCGCGATTGCGGAGCGGCTCGTCTATCACCGCGAACTGGAGGCGCGCCGCGCCGCGGTGCTGAAGAGCGTCGAGGAGCAGGGCAAACTGACCGAGGAACTCCGTGCCGCCATCCTGGCCTGCACCAAGCGTACGGAACTGGAGGATCTTTACCTCCCGTACCGTCCGAAGCGCCGTACCCGCGCGATGATTGCGCGGGAACGCGGCCTGGAGCCGCTCGCCGATCTGATGCTGGCGCAGGGCGCCGAGCCGGTTGAGGAGACCGCCTCTGCCTATGTGTCGGCGGAGAAGGAGCTGCCGGACATCCGCACGGTGCTGCGCGGCGCGCGCGACATCGTGGCCGAGAAGATGGCCGAGACGCCGGAAATTCGCGGATTCGCCCGCGATTATCTGGCGGCCCACGGCCGTCTGCGCGCCGAGGCTGCGGACCCGGAGAACGCGCAGCCGACGAAGTTTGAGCAGTATTACGATTTCGAAGAGCCGTTGGCGGAGATTCCCTCGCACCGCTTTCTGGCCATCCGCCGCGGCGAGGCCGAGGGCGTGCTGCGCAGCGAGCTGCTCTGCGACGCGGAGCCGACCATCGCCAAGGCGACGGAACTCTTTGGGCTTCGCCCGGGCAGCACGTGGGCGGGCGAACTGCGTACGGCCGCGGAAGAGGCTTACAGACGGTTGATCTTCCCGGGGGTGAGCGTCGACGTCTCGGTGGACGTGAAGCTGCGTTCGGACCGGGCGGCGGTCGATGTCTTTGCCGAGAATCTGCGCCATCTGCTCCTGCAGGCGCCGCTGGGCGAACGGAGCGTGCTCGCCATTGACCCGGGTATCCGCACGGGCTGCAAGTGCGCGGCGCTGGGGCCGACGGGGAAGTTTCTCGGGACGGTGACGATTTATCCCTCGCAGGGCCCGCAGCGCGAGGCCGAGGCTGGGGTGCTGCTCCTGAAGATGTTGGCGACGCTTCATCCCTACGCGGTGGCCGTCGGCAACGGCACGGCCGGCCGCGAGACGGAGAGCTTCGTGCGCCGCCTGCTGCGCGATACGGGCAATGACGACATCATCGTCGTCTCGGTGAGCGAGTCGGGAGCATCGGTTTATTCGGCCAGTGAGGTGGCGCGCGAGGAATTTCCCGATCTCGACCTGACCATCCGCGGGGCCATCTCCATTGGCCGCCGACTGCAGGATCCGCTGGCCGAACTGGTCAAGATTGATCCGAAGGCCATCGGGGTGGGGCAGTATCAGCACGATGTCAGCCAGACGCTGCTCTCCTCCAAACTCGACGAGGTCGTGGTGTCCTGCGTGAACCGCGTGGGCGTGGAGGTCAATACGGCCAGCGCGCCGCTCCTGACGCGTGTTTCGGGCATCGGGCCGACGCTGGCGCGCCGCATCGTCGAGTATCGCGATGCCAATGGCCCCTTCCGTTCGCGTACCGAACTGATGCAGGTGCCGGGCATGGGGCCGAAGACCTTTGAACAGTGCGCGGGCTTCCTGCGCATCCGCGAGAGCGCAAATCCCCTGGACCGCTCGGCCGTCCATCCGGAGCGTTATGCCTTGGTCAGCCGCATGGCGGCCGACGCGGGCATCGCGCTGAACGATCTGGTCGGCAACGGTGACGCTGTCGCGAAGATCCGTCTCTCCGATTATGCCGACGAGAGCGTGGGTATCCTGACGCTGAAGGATATCGCCGACGAACTCCGCAAGCCCGGGCGCGACCCGCGCGCGGCCTTCGAGCCGCCGGCCTTCCGCGAGGATGTCTGCACGATCGAGGATGTGCGCCCCGGCATGAAGCTGGAGGGTGTGGTGACGAACGTGACGGCTTTCGGCGCCTTCGTGGACATCGGCGTCCATCAGGACGGGCTGCTTCACGTTTCCGAACTCTCCGATCATTATGTCCGCGACCCCTCCGAGGTCGTCAAGGCCGGTGACCGCCTGCAGGTGCGCGTGCTCGATGTCGATCTCGCCCGCCGCCGCATCTCCCTCTCCGCCCGTCCCGAAGGCAAGGGGCGCCAGGAGGGCAGGGGCCGTCCCGAGGGTAGGGGGCATCGGGATGACAGGGGGTATCGCGACCGCGGTCCCGCCGACCGTGACCGTCCGCGCGGCGGGCGGTCGTCGGGTTACGGGCCGCGCGGCGGTGCCGGTCACACCGGCCGTTCGGGCTTCTCCAACAATCCCTTCGCCGGCCTCTGATGTCCATGGCCGACGACCTCACTGAAATCATCTTGGCACCCCTTCGCGGCGTCACGGGGTTGCCCTTCCGTCAGAGTTTCTGCGCGCACATGACCGGTCTCGACCGGGCTGTGGCCCCCTTCATCGCCACGGTGGCAGGCGAGCGCGTGAAACCGGAGCTGCTGAAGAGCCTTGACCCGGCCGCACAGCCGGCCGGATTGCCGTTGATCCCTCAGGTCATCGGCAAGGATCCCCATCAGTTGCGCGTCATGCTACGGGCCATGAAGGCGCTCGGATATTGCGATGTCGACCTCAATGCGGGCTGCCCCTGGCCCTTCGTGGCCAAGAAGGGACGCGGCTCCGGGTTGCTGCGCGACGACTGCGCGCTGGCGGCCATGCTGGAGGCCGGCTGCGACGAACTCGGCCCCGGTCACTTTTCGCTGAAGGTCCGCCTCGGGTTGGATGACGCGTCATTGCTGCCGCATCGGATGCCGACCATCAACGCGTTTCCTCTGCGTGAACTCTGCATTCATCCCCGTACCGCGAAGCAGATGTATGCGGGGACGGTCGATTTGGACGGCTTCGAGCGTTGCCTTGGATTGAGCGCCCTTCCCGTGGTCTACAACGGTGACATCCGTACGCCGGGTGACCTCTTTCGGTTACGGGACCGTTTCCCCTCCGTCACCCGGTGGATGCTTGGACGCGGCATTGTGGCCGATCCCTTCCTGGCCGAGAGCATCCGCGCCGGCCGCGATGTCTGGGAGAAGGGACGTTTTCTGGCCTGGCATGCGGACACTCTGGGGCGCTATGCGGCCGAATCCTCCGGCGACCACGCGCTTCTGGGACACCTTAAGGAGCTGTGGAGCTATACGGTTACGGCGCTTCAGAATGGCGACCGCCTCTGGTCCATGCTCAAGGTCTCCCGGACGCGCGCGGAGTTTGAACGGATCCTCTCGCTCTTCCCCATCCGTCGCCGCGAAGGTGTCGACTGAGGGCCGCAGAGGCCTCTGCTTTCGCGGAAAAGGGGCGATTTGGGCCTTGCCTTTGGAAGTTTGATGACCTATAATAACGACAAACATCCAAGGTGACTGCTCAAACGATGCAACCGAAGTACAAGCGAATTCTTCTGAAGCTCAGCGGCGAGGTCCTGAAGGGGTCCTCCCCGGCCTGTCATGACGACGCTGTTCTGGCCGATGTCGCCAACCGTCTCACCCGCCTCGTGGCCATGGGGGTCGAAGTCGGCGTCGTGCTCGGCGGAGGCAATATCTTCCGCGGTCTGACGGGGTCCAAGAAGGGCACGGACCGCGTTCTCGGTGACACGATGGGCATGCTGGCCACGATTATCAACGCCTTGGCCGTCCAGAACGCGCTTGAGAGTGTCGGCACGAGAGCCGTCGTGATGACTGCCCAGCAGATGCCGCAGATTGCCCCCTCCTTTAACGCCCGCCGCGCCCGCGAACTTCTCTCTCAGGGGACGGTCGTGATTTTCGCCGGCGGCACCGGCAATCCTTTTTTCTCGACCGATTCGGGTGCGGCGCTCCGTGCCGCCGAGATCGATGCCGACGCCCTCTTCAAGGCCACCAAGGTTGACGGCGTCTACACGGCCGACCCGAAGCTCGATCTCACCGCGACGCGCTATGAGACGCTCTCCTGCGAGGAAGCCCTCGCCAAGCGCCTCAACGTGATGGACGCCGCGGCCTTTGCCCTGTGCCGCGACAACAACATTCCGATTGTCGTCTTTGATTTTCATTCCCCCGATGCCATGTTCCGAATCGCCTGCGGCGAGACCGGGCTTGGCACCATTGTCGCTGACTGATAAACCCACCGGAGAGATTCCCGATGACCACTGTTCAAGAAGTTCTTCAAGATGCCACCACCCGTATGGACGGCGCCCTTGCCTCGCTGAAGGAGCGTTTCTCCGGCCTGCGTACCGGCAAGGCCTCGCCTTCGCTGGTCGATTCCCTGCAGGTGCCCTACTACGGTGTGCCCACCCGTCTGCGCGACATGGCCAATATCTCGACGCCCGAACCTCGTCAGATCACCATTGCACCTTTCGATCCGAGCGTCCTGACCGAGATTGAGAAAACCATTCTTGCCGCCAACCTTGGCGTCACCCCCCGCAACGACGGCCGCATGATTCGCATTACCCTGCCCGAGCTCACCGAAGAGCGCCGCAAGGAAATCGTCAAGGTCGCCAAGACCCAGGCCGAAGAGTGCCGCGTCGCTATCCGCAACGTCCGCCGCGACGCCAATGACTCCCTCAAGGCTCTCCAGAAGGATTCCAAGATTTCCGAGGATGAGTGCAAGAAGGGGCTTGATGACGTCCAGAAACTGACCGACGCCAAGATTGGCAAGGTCGATTCCGATTTCAAGGCCAAGGAAGCCGAAGTGATGGCCGTCTGATTCGACGGTCCCGGCGATTTCCGACTGACAGACCCGCAGAGAAAAGGAGCTGAACATGGCTGAACCCCGCAAGATTACGATTAAGCTTCGTCCCGTCGGTGCCAAGGCCGCGCCCGCTGCCGCCGCACCCGCAGCTCCCGCTCCTGCGCCTGCGCCTGCGCCGACCCCGGCACCCTCAGCCCCGGCCGCGCCCGCGCCTGCTGCTGAGGCATCCGCCGCCGCTCCGGTTCCCGCGCCCGCGCCTGCCGCCGAGTCTCCCGTGGCGCAGGCCAAGCGTCAGACCTCGCGTATCCAGTTGCCCGAGGGCGTCGCCCCGATGCCCTCCGAGGCGGAGCAGGCCAAGCGTCAGACCTCGCGCATCCAGTTGCCCGAGGGTGTCGGCGACACCTCCGAGGCGACAACGATCAAGCTGAAACCAATCAGCGCCGCGGCGCCCGCCGCGACGCCTGACCGTGAGGCCGCGAAATCCAAGACCGCCCGCATTGCCCTGGATTCTGTCCTCGGTGGCATTCAGGCCAATGCCCCCATTGGCGGTTCGACGCAGAAGACAATCAAGCTCAAGCGCGCCGCTCCCGCCGCTCCGAAACCGACCGCGTCGGCCCCGATGCCTTCCGTCGGTGAGGCTCCCGCCGCCGGCGAGGAGAAGACGATTAAGCTTAAGCGTCCGACCACGCTGTCGCTGAAGAAGCCGGCGGCGCCCGCCGCTTCCGCGGTGTCTGCCGCCGATGCCGGTGACGCGCTCGAATCGCTTGAGTCCCTGGACGGGCTGGAACCGTTGGAGGAGCTCGGCGCCCTCCCGCCGCTTCCTGCTGCGGAGGAGAGCAAGGGCGCGAAGGTCTTCACGGCCGTTGCCGTCGCGGCGGCCGCGGTCGCGGCTATCCTGGCTGTCATGGTCACCCTTAAAATCCAGTCGCAGGCCGCCTCTCCCGACGGCTCCGATCCGACGGGAAACACGCTTCACGCCTTCGGTTTCGGACGGTTCTGACGCAGCATGACACGCACGGGGATAACACCGTGCGTGTTTCCCTTTTGGGACCGCCGCTAGCGACGGCCCCGTATTGAATGCCCCGCGGCGGAATGTCGGCGGGACGGGCATCCGGCCGGGTGCCGGCATGGGATACGGTATGGAAGAAAGACTTCTCGCGTTTTTGGAGTATATCAATGAAGACGTACTCCACCATTGGGGTTCCTTGGATGCCCTGACGCACCGGGATTGGTTTGCGTCCCTTGGACATAACTTCCTCGCGATCTGGCATTATGACTGGGTCATGATTGCGTTGGTGACCCTCCTGCTGGCTCTGCTGGCCGTTTTTGCGCGCAAGACCGTCCGCCGCATCCCCCATGGGGCTGGCGTGGCGCTGGAGCTTTATGTGCGCTTCATCCGCGACGCGATGGTGTATCCCAATTTCGGCGGACCCACGAACGGTCGCCCCTTCGTGCCTTTCTTCTGCACGATTTTCCTTTTTATCATGTTGGCCAATCTCATTGGCTTGATTCCCCTCTTTACCTGCGCCACGGGCAACGTGAACGTCACGGCCGCGCTGTCGCTGCTCTTCCTCGGATTTGCGGTCTGGTCGACCCTGCGCGCCGGCGGTCTTGTCGGCATGAAGCATGCGTTGCTGCCTGGCGGTCTGCCGTGGCCAATGCGGCCATTTATGTTCCTCATGGAGACGGTTTCGCTCTGCACGCGTACTTTTGCGCTGGCCATCCGTCTCTTCGCCAACATGCTTGGCGGTCACATCGTTCTTTACGCTATGATCAGTCTGACGGCGATTTTCGGGACGATTGCTCTGCCGTCGCTGCTGGTGGCTGTCGGACTTTATTTCTTTGAAGTCTTTGTCGCATGTCTGCAGGCGTATGTGTTTACGATGCTGGCCGCAATTTTCACTGGGATGATGGTTCATCCCCAACACTAAATCAAGGAGTACGAACATGGGTATGGGTCCTATCGGTGCTGGTCTTGCCGTTATCGGCGCGGGCGTCGGAATCGGTCTTTTGGCGCAGGCCGCCCTCTCGGGTATGGCACGTCAGCCTGAAGTCGCCGGTAAGCTTCAGACGGCTATGCTGATTGCCGCCGCGCTTATCGAAGGTGTGGCTCTCTTCGCCATCGTTGTCTGCCTGCTCAACAAGTAATGGGGGCTGTCATGGCTGAAACCGGAATCATTGCCGAGCAGCCTGTCGCTGAGCCCGTCGTTGTCGCGCAGTCGGCCGTCGCGGAGGCCGTCACGGCACAGCCCGCCGTCTCCGTCGGCGCGGACACGGGGACGGATGTCTCCGCCTACGTGTCCGTGCCCCCGGCGGAATCCGAACCCGTCGCGGAGGAGGAGGGCAACGTCTTCGGCTTCCACGGCGAGATGGTGCTGCTGACGTGGGTGGCCTTCCTCATTTCGGCTGTCCTGCTTGGGAAGTTCCTCTGGAAACCGATTCTTCGGGTTTTGGAGGACCGCGAGAACGAGATTCGCGAAGCCGCTGAGGAAGCCGTTGCAGCCCGCAAGGCTGCGGCCGAGGCCGATACGTTGGCCACCGAAAAGATCGCCGCCGCCGAGACGGAGGCGCGCGCCAAGGCCGACGCCCTGGTCTTGGCTGCGCAGCAGCGCACGGCCGCGATGGAGGCCGAAGCCCGGACCGCCATTGCCGCCAAGCAGCGCGCTTCCGATGAGCGTATGGCAGCCGAGCGTGCCGACGCCCTCAAGCGTCTCGGCGAGCAGGCCGGTGACGAAATTGCCGCCGCCCTTGAGAAGATGCTGCCCGGCCTGCTGACGGACGAGCAACGCAAGGTCTATCAGGAACGTATCGCCGCCGAGGTCAGGTTCTGATGTACAACGAAGAGGAATTGGCCCGTCCATACGCCCGCGCACTGGCCGAAGCGGCCGATGCGCTCGGCGTCCTCGACCGTGTGCGGGCCGACATTGAAGCTTTGGCGCTCCAGTGGGAGGCCTGTGAAGCGCTCCGGGACTGGTGTCGGGCCTTCCGCAGTCAGCCGCGGGCAGCCCACAAAGCCGAGGTCGCAGCCCTTTGGGGCGACAGCTTCGCGCCGCAGACACGGATGATGCTGGAGGCTCTGGCGGTCAATGGGGCTCTGGCGGTCATCCCTCACGTTGTTACGGCCTTTCGCCGCTTGGCCGACAGTCGTCAGGGGCGGGTCGCCGTCTCGCTGGTCTTTGCCGCGGACCCCGCCGCTGCCACCGTCAGCGCCCTGACCGAGCGGGCCAAAGCCGCTTACGGGCCTGGTACGGCCGTAACCGTGACCGTTGACCCGGCGCTGGGCGCCGGGCTGATTGTCCGCGCGGGAAACAAACAGATTGACGGAACGCTTGTCGGCCGTCTGCGCCGTCTGCGCAGAGCCTTCGCGCGGTCCGAATGAGGATTGCAATGAACAGTCAATTGAAACCCGATGAGCTTGCCGCGCTGCTGCGCCAGCGGATGGAGCAGTGCGACCGTGCCGTCGATACTACCGAGTTCGGCACGGTGCTGAGCGTCGGCGACGGTATCGCCCGCGTCGACGGGCTGACCGGCGTCATGTACAACGAACTGGTTGAGTCCGAGAACGGCGTGGCCGGCCTTGCTCTGAACCTTGAAGAGGATGTCGTCGGCGTCGCCATTCTTGACAGCGATGTGAATGTCCGCGAAGGGGACCGCTTTCACCGGACCGGCCGTGTCGTCTCCGTTCCCGCCGGTCCGGCCCTGACGGGTCGCGTTGTCGATGCCTTGGGCCGCCCGCTCGATGGGAAGGGCCCGCTGGTCGGAACCGAGCCTATGCCGGTCGAGGCCCCTGCCGCCTCCATCATCGAACGCAAAAACGTCAATACGCCCATGCAGACCGGTCTGGTCGCCATCGACGCCCTCACGCCGATCGGCCGCGGTCAGCGCGAACTCATCATCGGCGACCGCAAGACGGGTAAGACCACGATTGCCATTGATACCATTCTCAACCAGAAGGGTTCCGACGTTCACTGCTTTTACGTGGCCGTCGGCCAGAAGCTTTCCACCGTCGCGGCGCTTTATCGTCAGCTGGAGAACGCCGGGGCGATGGCTTATACGACCATCATCCTGGCCAACGCTTCCGAACCCGCCCCGCTGCAGTATTTGGCGCCGTACTCCGGCTGCGCCATGGCTGAGTACTGGATGAATCGCGGCGGACACGCTCTGGTGATTTACGATGACCTGACCAAGCATGCCCAGGCCTATCGTCAGATGTCGCTGCTCCTTCGCCGCCCGCCGGGCCGCGAAGCCTTCCCGGGCGACGTCTTCTATCTTCACAGCCGTCTGCTGGAGCGCGCCGCCCAGCTCTCCGACGCCAAGGGTGGGGGCAGTCTGACTGCACTGCCGATCGTCGAGACGCAGGCCAACGATATCTCGGCCTATATTCCGACGAACGTCATTTCGATCACCGACGGGCAGATCTTCCTTGAGGCCGGCCTCTTCCACCAGGGGCAGCGCCCCGCCATCAATCCCGGCATCTCGGTTTCCCGCGTCGGCGGCGACGCTCAGCTCAAGGCGATGAAGAAGGTCGCCGGTCCGCTCCGCGTCATGCTCGCCCAGTACCGCGAACTCGAGGCCTTCACGAGCTTCTCCTCCGACCTCGACGCCGGAACGCTCGATCAATTGGCCGTCGGCCGCGCGCTGATGCAGTCGATCCGCCAGAAGCCCGGCGCCCCGATGCCGGTCTCCCATCAGGTGGCCTTGCTCTACGCCGGTACCCACCGCGCGCTCGTCGGCATCCCCGAGATCCGTCTGCAGGAGGCCATCGCGGCTCTCTTTAACGCCATCGGCTCCACGCAGACCGGCCAGGCCTATGCCGCCCGCTTCGCCGCCAGCCCCGTGCTGGACGACGAACTGAACGGCCTGCTTGAAAAGCTGACCGCCGAGGCCCTCGGGCCCTTCTCGAAGAGGTAATCCATGCCCAGCCTACGCGAGTTCAACGAGCGTTTGGCGTCGATGGCCAGCATGCGCCGCGTCACGAGCACGATGAAGCTTGTGGCGGGGTCGCATCTCCACCGCGTCCAGACCGCGCTCTCCAAACCGGAGCCATTCACGCGTTCGCTGGCGGCTCTGGTCCCCATCCTTCGGCAGCCGAAGTTTCTGCAGTCGCGTTACGCGCTGCCGCCGCCTGAGACGGGAAGCCGTATTCTGCTGGTCGTCATGAGCGCCGACCGCGGTCTCTGCGGCGGGTTCAATACCTCCGTCGTCCGTGCCGTGCGTGAATTCGAGGCTGCCCAGGCCGCGCGCTCACCGAAGAAGATCGATCACCTCTACATTGGTCAGAAAGCCTATGCCGCGCTGAAGGGTGATTATCCCACCCGTATGCGCGTGATGCCGGCCGTGCCGCATCCTGACGTGAGCGATTCGGACTACGTCGCCAAGGTTGTCATGCGTGCCTTCCGCTGGAAACTTTATGACGAGGTCTGGCTGATTTCCAACCGCTTTGTCAATTCCATGACCAACGATTGCCGCACCGAGCGTCTCCTGCCCGATGCCCGTCCGCCCGTGCCCAAGGTCGAGGCCGAACCGATGCCCCTGCCGCGCATCATTGAGCCCAATGATGAGACACTGCTGGAGAACGTAATCTACCTCTGGATTCAGCTGGCCCTCTACTACGCGATGCTGCATTCCGCCACCGGCGAACTCGCCGCGCGCGTGATGGCGATGGATAACTCCACCATGAACCTCAACATGATGGAGAAGGACCTCAGAACCCAGCGCAACCGCGCCCGTCAGGCCGCCATCACCAACGAACTGACCGAAATCGTCTCCGGTGCCGAAGCACTGAACTAAGGAATTCTGTTATGGCTGACGACAACACCAAATCCCCCGCCAAGGAAAACATCGGGCATGTCATTCAGGTGCTCGGTGCCGTGGTCGATATCGAATTCGGGAGCGGCATCCGCCCCCGTCTGCAGACCGCGCTGAAGACCACCAACCCCCTTCTTGGCGACAAACCTTACAATCTGGTCCTTGAGGTCGCTCAGCACCTCGGTGACTGCCGTGTCCGTGCCATCGCCATGGGCTCCACCATCGGCCTCGTGCGCGGCGAGAAGGTCTTGGACCTTGGCACCCCGATGATGATGCCTGTCGGCACCGGCACGCTCGGCCGCGTCATGAACCTTCTCGGCGAGGGCATTGACGGCCAGGGCGAAGTCAAGTGCACGCAGCGCGATCCCATCCACCGCGACGCTCCCGGCTTCATCGATCAGAATCCCGAGGCCGAAATCCTCGTGACCGGTATCAAGGTCATCGACCTGCTCACTCCGTATCGTCGCGGCGGCAAGATCGGCCTCTTTGGCGGCGCCGGCGTCGGCAAGACCGTTCTGATTCAGGAGCTCATTCACAACATCGCCATGGGGCACGGCGGCTACTCCGTCTTCGCCGGTGTCGGAGAGCGTACCCGTGAAGGCACCTCCCTTTATCAGGAAATGGCCGACGCTGGCGTTCTCGACAAGACCGCCATGGTCTTCGGTCAGATGAACGAACCGCCGGGGGCCCGTTCCCGCGTCGCGCTCTCTGCGCTGACCGTCGCAGAGCACTTCCGCGATGTGATGCATCAGGACGTGCTACTCTTCATCGACAACATCTTCCGCTTCACCCAGGCCGGTGCCGAAGTTTCCGCGCTGCTCGGACGTATTCCCTCGGCCGCCGGCTACCAGCCCTCCCTCTCGACGGAAATGGGCGCCCTGCAGGAACGTATCACGTCGACCCGCGACGGCTCCATCACCTCCGTCCAGGCCGTTTACGTCCCTGCCGACGACTACACCGACCCGGCCCCGGCGACGACCTTCGCCCACCTCGACGCCACGACGGAACTCTCCCGCGCCATCGTCGAAAAGGGTATTTATCCTGCCGTCGATCCGCTGACCTCGACCTCTTCCATGCTCGATCCGGCCATCGTCGGCGAAGAGCACATGCGCGTGGCCAACGGCGTCCAGCAGCTCCTCCAGCGCAACAAGGAACTCAAGGACATCATCGCCATCCTCGGCATGGACGAACTTAGCGAAAGCGACAAGATGACCGTCGCCCGCGCCCGTAAGGTCGAGCGTCTGCTCTCGCAGCCCTTCCACGTCGCCGAGAAGTTCTCCGGCATCCCCGGCCGTTATGTCAAGCTCGAAGATACAATCCGCTCCTTCGCCGAGGTCATTGACGGCAAGTGCGACGATATCCCTGAAGCCGCCTTCTATATGGCCGGTGACATCGACGACGTCCGCGAAAAAGCCAAAGGAATGGCGAAATGACGCTCTTCCCCTTCCGCATCGAGACCCCCTCGGGGGTCTTCATCGAGGGCCGCATCGCGCAGCTTGAGGTGCGGACCTACGTCGGTTCGCTCGGCATCATGGCCAAGCACGAACCGATTGTTGCCGCCTGCCCGCCCGGCAAAATCCGGATCCTGCAGGACGGCGAATGGATCGCCTTCGCGGTCTCTCGCGCCATTCTCGTCTCCGACGGCGAGAAGGTCAAGGTGATGACCTCTCTGGCCAAACTCGCAGTCTGACCGCGGGTGTTCGGAAGAGGACCGACACAGGACGGGGCTTCGGCCCTGTCTTTTTTGTGCCCGGTGCCCGTCTTGCTCCGTACCCGCTCCCGCCTTTCCGGCCGCGTCCTTGGGGCGTATCGCGCAATGATGGTATAATGAGCCCATGCGACAGGGATTTTTTGACCGATTTGTCTCACGCCTCGACCGTCTGGAAGCGCCCGTGGTCTCGGCGCATCTCGCGCAGCTTGCGCGCGAACGGGGCTTTCTCGAAACCATCTTTCAGTCCGTCGACGAAGGCCTGATGGTCATCGGCGCCGGCGCCCGCCTCCTCTATGCCAACCGCGCCGCCGAGAAGATGGTCGGCTTCTCCGCCGAGAGCGAGAAAGGCCACTCTGTGGCCCGTTGGCTTCGTGAATGGGGTATTGAAGAGATGCTCCTCACCCATCCCGCCGACGACTGGGCCCGCATCGGTACCCGCGATGTCGAGGTTACCTATCCTGAACACCGCTTCATTTCCTTTTACGCGCGGCCCGTCGTCTCCGATTCCGGTGATACCGATCTCCTCCTTATCCTCCGTGACATGACCCGCGTCCACCAGGCCGAGGAGACCGCCATCGCCGACGAACGCCTCGAGGCCGTCAAGACCCTCGCCGCCGGTGTCGCTCACGAGATCGGCAATCCTCTTAACGCCATCACTATCCACCTCCAGCTTATGAACCGCGAGATTGCCCGCATGGAACCCTCCGGACGCCGCGATTCCCTGCAGGAGCTTGCCGGCGTGGCTGAACGTGAGGTGGCCCGTCTCGACGGTATCATCCGCCGTTTTCTCACCGCCATCCGTCCGGCTAAACCGATGCTTGTCCGCGGCGATGTCACTGACGTGCTTGAGCGGACCGTTTCCCTCCTTGCGCCTGACATGGAGCGTCGCTCCATCGACTTCGCCAAGGCCATTCCCTCCCCGTTGCCCGCTGTCTTCCTCGACGCCGAGCAACTTGAACAGGTCTTCTTCAATCTCCTGCGCAATGCCATGGACGCCGTTCCCGACGGCGGCCGTATCGGCCTCACCGTCACCGTCGACGACGCCTGGCTCTGCGTCTCGGTCCTTGACAACGGCGCCGGCATCCCCGCCGAACTCCTCGGTCGCATCTTCGACCCCTACGTCACCACCAAAGAGAAGGGCAACGGCCTCGGCCTAATGATTGTCCGCCGCATCGTCCGCGCCCACGGCGGCACCATTGAGTGTTCCAGCCGCCCCGGCGAAGGCACCTGCTTCACGGTCCGCCTTCCCCGCGCCGAACGCCGAGTCCGCGCCATCCCACCCTCCGCCTTCAGCCTCGAAGCGGATACTGTCTCCGAAGCCCCCCATCAGGAGAAGCCATGAGCACCATTCTTGTCGTCGACGACGATCTCAACACCCGCGAAGGCGTGGCCCGCGCGCTCCGCGGCGATTACCGCGTCCTGACCGCGGCCGACGCCGAGCAGGGCATCGCCGCCCTCTCCTCCGAATCGGTCGACCTCGTCCTGACCGACCTGCGTATGCCGGGCCGTGACGGTCTTTCCCTTCTCAAGGATGTCATTACCGGCTGGCCTACCATCCCCGTCATCCTTTTCTCCGCCTACGGTTCCGTCGAATCGGCCGTCGAGGCGATGAAGAACGGCGCCTTCGACTTCCTCACCAAGCCCATCAATCTCGATCACCTTGAGCTCGTCATCAAGCGCACCCTCCGCCAGAAGAACCTCGAGCGTCAGAATGCCGCCCTGCGTTCCCGTCTGGCCGGCCGTTCCGCCATGGACCGCATGATCGGCGAATCCCCTGCGCTTGCCCAGGTTCGTGAACGCATCGAGCAGGCTGCGCCAACCCCCGCCACCGTCCTCATTCAGGGCTCCAGCGGCACCGGCAAGGAACTCGTCGCGCGCGCCATCCATGCCCTCAGCCCCCGCGCCGACAAACCTTTCGTCGCCGTCCACTGCGCAGCCCTCTCCTCCTCGCTTCTCGAGAGCGAACTCTTCGGCCACGTCAAGGGTGCCTTTACCGGGGCAGACGAAGACCGCAAAGGCCGCTTCGAGCTCGCTGACGGCGGCACCCTCTTCTTAGATGAGATCTCCGAGATTGAACCCTCCGTCCAAGTCAAACTTCTTCGCGTCTTGGAGACCCGCATGGTTGAACCGGTCGGCTCCGCCACGCCCATCCCCGTCGACATCCGCCTCGTCGCCGCGACAAACCGCGACCTCCGCGCCTGGGTCGACGCCGGCAAGTTCCGCGAGGACCTCTACTTCCGTCTGAATGTCGTCGACATCAACCTCCCGCCCCTCTCGGCGCGCCAAGGCGATATCCCGCTCCTGTGCAATGCTTTCATCCAGGAATTCAACCCGCAGCTCGGCAAGCAGATTCTCGGCATGACGCCTGAGCTCGCCGCCGCGCTGGGCGCCTATGCCTGGCCCGGTAACGTTCGTGAACTGCGCAATACCGTCGAGAAGATGATGGTCCTGACCCACAATGACCGCCTCACCCTCGATGATCTGCCGACTGCCATCCGTCAGGCCTCCGGCACGGCACCTGCCGCGTCTGCTCCGGTAGCGGAGAAGCCTGTCGGACCGACCGTATCCGTTGCGCCGACGGCCCATGGCGTGGCTCCTGACCTCGATGCCGACAGGCTCCGCCAGGTTCTCGCCGAATGCCGCCACAACCGGACCGCCGCGGCCAAGGTGCTCGGCATCTCCGTCCGGACACTCTATCGCAGACTCAAGGAGTTCGGATTGGAGTAACCCTCATGAAGACGCTTCTGCTCTTTCTCCTGACCCTGACCGTGCCGGCCGGTTTCGCGATGGCCCAAACGACTGATGCCATCCCGGCCGACGCGACCGAAACCGTCGACGGCGTGACCCTCTGGTTGTCTCCGCCTGAGGTTCCCGAAACCGCCCTCGCCCTTTGCGACGCCTGCGACGGCACGGGTGAGGTCAACTACGCCGACGCCTCCCGTTTTCGCGAGGAACTCGCCGAGAAGCCTCCCGTCCGCGTGCGGTGCAGACGCTGCGGCGGTACTGGCCGTGCCCGGCGGAAGCTCACGCCCGACGAACGCATCGAGGTTGCCCGGCGTCTCCGGATGGAATTCGTGCAGCGCCAGCTCGCCGTCGGTCATGTGCCCATCGGTGATGTTTATACGGAGAACGGCGTGACCGACGCCCTTGATTCGATGGATTTCGCCAAACTCGCTCACCGTCATCCGAAGGTCTGCGAGGCCTGCTTCGGATTGAAGGTCGTATCCTGCCGCGGATGTCACGGCTTGGGGTACGAGGAGGAGCGCGAAAGGACCGAGCGGACCAAGGCCACCCACACCAGGATCGGCAGCATCCGTCACAATAAGCCCGGCGATGCCCCGGAGGGCAGCGATGAGGACTATCACGTCGTCCGTGTCGCCTGTGACCGTTGCGGCGGCACCGGAGCGAGTCCCTGCCGTAAGTGCAAGGGCAGTGGGCTGGCGCCGCTCTGCCGCCGGTGCGAAGGCGTCGGCTTTGCGCAGGATAAACGCACGACTGACGATGCCGGTCGCCCGCTTATGATTCGCTGCAAGAGCTGCAAAGGCACCGGCCGTCGCTGAGCCGTCGGCCGACGTGCGACACGGGTTCACGATACGAAAAAGCCGCTCCGTTGGGAGCGGCTCCCGGAATCCGCGGCCGTAGCCGCGACAGAAATGGAAGGGGTAGGGGGCGTGCGCGGTCAGAGTTCCAGCGGGGCAGGAGGCAGGCCGGAATCGACGCCGTAGAGGGCGATGCCGAAGCGGTCGGCCAGTTCGACCAGGCGGTCACGTTCGAGCATGACCAGACGGCCCGCCTGGAAGGCGACGGCCGTAATGCCGTACTTGCGGCAACGGCGCAGGGTATGTTCGCCGAAGACCGGAATGTCGAAGCGCATGTCATGGCCTTCCTTGGCGACCTTAATCATGACCGCGCCCTTGCCGCCGAGCTTTGATCCGCGCTTCAGCGTCGCATTGGTTCCCTCGAAGGCCTCGACCGCGAGAATCATTCCTTCCTTCACGAGGATGGTCTGGCCGATGTCGAGATTGCAGATGCCCATGGCAGCCTTCATGCCGAATTCGACGTCCGACTTCTCCTGTTCGGTCAGGCCGCGGTGATTGAGCGGCCCGGCGCCGGGAATGTGGCTCCCCATGAAGCAGGAGGCCGGAATGACGCGGGCACCGCGTGCCTCGATTTCTCGAATGATGCTACCGAAGATGGTATGGGCGTTCTTGACCTTCAGACTCGCCAGAATGCTTCGCGTGAGCGCGTCGAAGCGGCTGCGGAAGAGCGCCACGGGCGTGATCTGCCCAACCAGCATGATGTGCCTGTAGTGATGGCTCTCCATCCAGTCCAAGGCGGTCTGCAGTTCACCGATGCCGAAGACGCGGCTCTCGTCGGCTTCCCGCAGCAGACGGCGCGAGACCAGACCGCGGATGCCGGCCACGACGATGCGCCTGACGCCCGCGGCGCGTGCGCCGTCAAAGGCCGCTTCGGGGTAGGCACCTTTGCAGGCAAAAATGACAAGTTCTTCCGGAACCATCGGAGCTATTCGAAGACGAAAACGATTTCGTTCTCAGCCGACAGACGGTTGGCCCGGGCAAGCTGCTCAACGAAATGGGGGGAGGTGTTGAATCGCGCACGGTCACGTCGGACGGTCTCGATGTCACGGCGGATGGTGTCGACCTCGGCTTCGAGGGCGGCCTTCGTCTCACGGTTCGTTTCCCGCTTGACGTACTGCTCTCTGCCGAAAATAACAGCGAAGACAACGCTGACCAGCGTTATCAGGCAGAGGATACCGTTCCCAATTTTACGTAGCCACTCGTGCATACCGTTCCCTGACTCTTATTATCGTCCATTCGCGGATTATAAGTCAAGAAAAAAGAAGAAAAAGATGCCTACGGCCAGGCAGTAGAAGCCGAAAAGCCAGAACCGGTGACGGGCCAGGAGTTTCACCATTCCCGCGACGCTGAGATAGCCGACAATGCCAGAGACCGCGAGACCGGCGATGGCCACAGTCGGGGTCAGCCCCTCGAAGACCCCCGTATTGCCGTCCTTGAAGGCCTTCAGAAGATGGAGGATGTTGCCGCCGAGGATGACGGGCACGACCATGAGGAAGGAGAAGGAGGCGATTTTATCCGAGGCGATGCCGAGGACGCGGGCAATGGAGATGGTGCTGCCGCTGCGGGAGATGCCGGGCAGCATAGCGAAGGCCTGCGCAATGCCCACGAGGAAGGCCCGTCCGGGCGTCACCTCGCGGCCCCGGTCACGGCCGAGAACGCGCGAGAGCAGCAGGATGAGACCTGTGACCATCAGCAGGCAGGCCACGAGACGGGGCGATTCTGCCGCGTGCTCGAGTTCCTCCTCAAAGAGCAGCCCCAGCGCGACGGCCGGAATCATCGAGACGATGACCGAGAGGGCGAATGTCCAGGCCGAACGCTCCCGTTTGACCAGCCCGACGCAGATGTCCCCGATGAAGCGGCGGTAGTAGGCAAAGACCGCCACCAGCGTTCCCAGATGAAGGAGAAGCTCCACGCCCAGCCCGCTGACGGCTTCGAAGCCCAGCAGTTCCTTGGCCAGAACCAAGTGACCGGAGGAGCTGACCGGAAGGAATTCGGTCAGCCCCTGGACGATCGCCAGGATAATCATGTGCAACAGGTCGGACATGGGTGTGTCTCCTTAGATCGGGTGAATCAGAGCAGGGCCGCGCGCAGCGCGTCGGTGCGGTTGAGGCGTTCCCACGGGGTGTTGGCCTTGCCGAAGTGACCGTACGTGCAGGTGTCGGAATAGCTCCAGCCCTTGGGGTGGGTGAGGTCCAAGTCGCGGATCAGCGCCGCGGGACGGAAGTCGAAGAGCCCTCCGTGCATCAGGAAGTCCGCGATTTTCTCCTCGGCGACCTTGCCGGTGCCGTAGGTGGAGACGTTGATGCTCATCGGCTGCGCCAGGCCGATGGCGTAAGCCACCTGCACCTCGCACTTCGAGGCCAGACCGGCCGCGACGATGTTCTTGGCCACATAGCGGGCGTAGTACGCCGCGCTGCGGTCCACCTTTGAAGGATCCTTGCCCGAGAAGGCGCCGCCGCCGTGAGAGCCGACCCCGCCGTAGGTGTCGACGATGATTTTGCGGCCCGTCAGACCGGAGTCACCCGCTGGACCGCCGATGACGAAGCGTCCCGTCGGATTGATGTGAAAGGCTGTCCGGTCCGTCAGCAACCCCGTCGGCGCCAGCGTCTCGCGGATGACCGCCTCGATGTCGCGGTGAATCCGTTCCTCCGGCACCTCGCGTGTCTGGTGGGAGCATACGACCGTCGTGATTTCGCGCGGAACGCCGCCGTCGTAGAGCACCGACACCTGGGCCTTCGCGTCGGGACGCAGATAGGGAATCGTCCCGTCCCGGCGGAGCTCGGACAGCTTCATTAGAATGTGATGCGAGGCCACGGCCGTAACCGGCAGGAATTCTGGCGTCTCATCGGTCGCATAGCCGAACATCATGCCTTGGTCGCCCGCGCCCTGCGCCTCGGGATCGTCGCGGTCAACGCCCTGATTGATGTCGGGCGACTGCGCGTGCAGATTGTTCACATAGGCAAAATCCTGCCAGCAGAATCCCTCGGCGTGATCGTCATAACCGATGCGGCGGATCGCCTCCTGGGCGATGGCCTTCGTGTTGAGGCTTTCAAACCCCTTGCAGGTAATCTCGCCCAGGTTGACGACGAGGTTGGTGCCGCAGGCGGTTTCGCAGGCCACGCGTGCCCGGTCGTCAAGTGCCAGGCAGGCATCGAGAATGGCGTCGGAGATCGCGTCGGCGACCTTGTCGGGATGGCCCTCGGAAACAGATTCCGAAGTGTAGACGTGGCGGGCGGTGAGCTTGCTCATAGTGTCCTTTCCGGTCCCCGGCCGGAATACAAAGAAAGGCAGTGCGTGACCGCACTGCCGCCTGACGTTCCGTTTCCGGGGTGCCTCCATTTTAGCGTACAGTGTCGAAACCTTTGCGTCCGCAAGCAGGAGTGCTTCTCAAATCAACGCAAAGTCCGCATACAATAACATAAAGGCATTCACGCGTACAACGGAAATTCGCCGTCCTCCGCCGAACCGGAGCGTGCATGATTAAATGCCGCACCATCGGACCGTAGCGGCCTGTGCGCCTGAGGCAGCCTGCCGGGATGCATGGACGCCGGGCGTTGGCCGTCGTGTCGGCTTGCGCTTTGGTCGAAAAGCGGCTACACTGGCCCTCATGCAAACGTTGACCCTGCCCTTGCCCCGTTCTCTTGAGTCCGTCGCACAGATGTCGCCGGAATCTTTGGCCATTCTCTCCCTGCTGATTGTCTTCGGCGACCAGCCCCGTACCCTGATGTGGGAGTGGGGCGGATTTCAGCTCTATGTGCGTGACAGTACCGCTTCCATCAAGAAGGTGGAGACCTTCCTGAGGCGATTTTCGGTAGGCGCACACACTCCGGAAGAGACGGAGATCTGTCAGCTTGCGGCGCAGGTGGCGCTGCGGGAGCTGGAGGGGACGTGGATGGTGCCTGTGCAGGTGAAGCTTATCGGGACGGATGCGTGTTTTCCGGGGTATGCGGTCCATCCGGACGTCAAATCGGATCTGATGCGGCAGGTTTACGATGGATTTCTGGATACCTTCCCGCGCTTCGGGGAGGCGGAAACGAGGGTGGCTTATGCGGAGCTCTGCGCCAAATGCCTCGTGATGGAGTATGGCCATCGACCCCACGCAGAAGGCCTCGTGGCGCTCTCATACCGGATTGCTTCATTGCGTGTGGAGGCGTTGCGCGATCCGAACGGGTTTCTCCAGATGCTGTCCAATCGAGCGGATTTTCTGACGCAGGAGACTGACGGAGTCTCGGTGTTGCCATGGATGTTGAAGGGATTTGAGTCGGATGCGGTACTTGGGGAGGTCGTTCGGCTTTACCGCTGTGCAGAGCGCCTGACGGAGGGCTTTGAGGAATGCTTGGACCTCCGGGAAGACCTGAAGGAATTCTGCGGGCTATTGCGGAGTTTTGCGGGTAAGCAGGTCCCCTTCTATACATCGCTTGCGCTGCTGGCGGCATCACTGAGCGTCTGGACGGATCAACCGGAGCTGCTGCAGGACATCGGTGTGGCCGACAGTGCCCATCCGAAGGAGTTGAAGCGGTGTCTGGACGGCTTCAGGGCTATCTATAAAGGGGAGTGGTCGACCGCGGACCTTGGTCTTTCAAAAACACTTGAGGCGGGCCTTTGCGGGGGTAAGACGTGGGGCTCCTATACATCCTCATCTTTTGGCTACCGGGGTAGTTTTGATTGTTCGATTCCGCGCATGCAGACGCCGACGCTTTTGCTGACGCTGCTGAGTTCTCTGCGTGCCGGCCTGAAGGCGACACGCATCAAGTCTCTTGGGGATGGCTTCTATGCTGTCAGCTGCAGTCTTATGAGCGCGCAGGAGAATATGCTTTTTGGCGAAGTCCCGCCGGCGCTGTCGCAGCTGAGCAGAAGTTGGCAGCGCTTCGCTCTTGGCAGGTCCGGTGTGCTGTTGCTGGGCACGGTCTGGGGCGAACCCTTCCATCCGGCGAATGCGGTTTTACTGGCTGCTGAGACCCATCGCATGATAGCCGAGGAAGAGAAGGTGCCGCCGGAGGCCGTAGACTATCTGCTGGGCGGCGCGCGTACGGCCATTGCCAATCGGGTTGATACGCTGGCAGCGCTGCTCCTCGGCGTGCTGAGCGAGGTACCGATGGATGAAGCCAAAGTCCGGGAGGCCGAAGCCCTGCGCGTGGCGCTGAGCGGTCATGGTGTCTGCTTCTGGGATCGGAATGCCGTGGATGTCAGGTGGAAGACGGCTCTGGAGGAGCTGTCGGCGCTTGGGAAAAAGCCTTCCGACGCCGAGAAGAGCACATCTTCGGATAAGACCCTTCGGCTGCTGTGGCGCGTTGTGCTGAATCCGCTTCGGAATATTGTCGGCGGTTGGTGTCCCGAAGAGGTGACGCCTTATCGCGTTGGCCGCTCCGGCCCTGAGTTGCGTCCCTGTTCGCTCCGCAGACTCATGAATCCGGCCAATACGACAGAGCTTACGGAGGCAGAACAGCGCCTCTGCGCGAAGATTGAACGGGACCCTTATCTCGACTGCTATGAAATCGACGTAGACGGGGTGACGGGCTTTCTCCCTGATATCCCCAGACTTGAGATCGCCCTTCGGGACGACAACAGGGTTGCGGATTTGCGTGAGGAAGCCGACAGAGCGCACCGCAAGGCCGATCCCGAGGAGTTGAACCGCTGGAATGGCAAGAACTTCCGTCCGGCAATCATTGAGCGGGCCGCAGTGCAGTTGCGTGTCGACCGGAAGGACGCCACGGGGCATATCTCCGTGCGGCTGCCTTGGGGCAATGCCTCGACCCCGTCCGGTGGCTATCTTGAAGTGCTCGATGAGAGTACTTATGTCTACCGTGAGGTGACCCCGCAGGTAACGAGAATCGCCGCCATCATCCGAAAATACGGTACGGACGGCATCCTGCGCTTCCCGGCGGAGAGCGCGGAGCAGGTCTGCGCGGCACTCCAGAGTCTGTCGGCGGAGACGCCGCTCTGTGGGAACTTTGCCGCGCAGGCGCGTGGCAGGGGTGCGGCGGAGACGCTTGCTGGCGGATGCCACCTCGTGGCGAGACTGCGATTGGAGGAGGGCACGCTCGGCGTGGAAATCCGCGTGCGCCCCGTGGAGTCGTTGCCGCTTCTTTTCGAACCCGGCCGTGGCCTGGCCGAACGGACTGTGCCTACGCCTGACGGACCGCGGATGCTTTGCCGCGACATCGCCGGCGAGACGGCCGCTCTGGATGCACTGGTTGCCGCCATGCCGATCTTGGCCGAATCGTCTGTCGGCCACGCCGACTGGTCCATCGAATCGCTTTCGGATGCCCTCGAGACCGTCGCGGCGCTGAAGGCCCATGCCGGCAAAGACCTGACAGTCGAATGGCAAAAGGGCGCCGCCCTGAATGTCGTCACGGCTGCTCCCAAAGGCACGCGCTTGCGGGCCAGTGCCACCGCGCGGGACTGGTTCGCCGTCAGTGGCACCGTCCAGGCCGATGACGGGCGCGTCTTCTCGCTGATGGAGCTCCTGCCGCACATCGACAGCCGCCGGGGACGCTTTCTTCGCGTCGATGGCAATACCTATATCGCCCTGACCTCGGCCCTCATCCGCCGCCTCGGCGCCCTCCATGCCGCTGCGGCCTTCGCCACGCGCGGCACGGGTGGCGATAAGGATGCCTTCGCCGTGCCGACGGCCGCCCTGCCGATGCTCGGCGAGGCCTTTGCACCCTCGCAGGGCGGCGATGCCGACCTGCCGGGACTTCCAAAAGTGCTGGAAGAGCGTACCGAAGTCATCCGTGCGGCCTTGGCCAGCGAACCGGAGATTCCGCCGCGCCTAGCCTGCACGCTTCGCCCCTATCAGGAGGAGGGCGTGCGGTGGCTGATCCGTCTCACCGAGGCCGGGCTCGGCGTCTGCCTGGCTGACGACATGGGCCTCGGCAAGACCGTCCAGATCATCGCCCTGCTGCTCCACCGGCTCAACGTCGAAGGCCCCGCCCTGGTCGTCGCGCCCGCCTCGGTCTGCGGAAACTGGGAGGGAGAGCTGACCCGGTTCGCGCCGACGCTGCGCGTTCGCCGCGTCGACCCGACCCTGCCGGAGAGCGAGACGGCGGCGGCCCTCGAGGGACAGGACGTCATCATCGTCAGTTACAATCTCCTTGTCTCGCGCGAAGCGCTGTTTGTCGGAGAGACCTGGTCGACCGTTGTCCTCGATGAGGCGCAGGCCATCAAGAACCGCGACACCAAACGTGCCGCCGCGGTGCAGAAGCTCCGCGCGGCTGCCCGCGTCGTGGCCACGGGCACGCCCGTCGAGAACGCCCTGACGGACCTCTGGAGCGTCTTCGCCTTCCTCAATCCCGGTCTGCTCGGACCGGCCGACACCTTCCTGAAGCGCTTCACCGACGCGGATGGACGCCCCCGTCCGGAACTCCGCCGCCTCGTCTCCCCCCTGATTCTCCGTCGCCGCAAACGCGATGTCTTGGACGATCTTCCGCCGAAGACCGAAATCACCCTTCCTGTCATTCTGAGCGATGCCGAACGCACCGCCTACGAAGCCTGCCGCCGTCAGGCGTTGGCCTCATTGGAAGGTGAAAAGGGCGACAACCGCATTGCCATCCTGGCCGAACTCACCCGTCTGCGGCGCTTCTGCTGCGCGCCCTCCCTCGTCCTCCCCGGTTTCGCTGAGTGCGCGAAACTCGACGCCTTGATGTCGCTCTTGGAGGACCTCCGTGCCAACGGCCACCGCGCTCTCGTCTTCAGCCAGTTTACCGACGTTCTCGCCCTTGTGCGCGAACGCCTCGATTCCGGAAAGATTGCGTATCGTTACCTCGACGGCGCGACACCGGCCGCGAAACGGACGGCCGAGGTCAACGCCTTCCAGCACGGCGAAGGGGACTTCTTCCTGATCAGCCTCCGCGCCGGCGGCACCGGTCTCAATCTGACGGCGGCCAACTATGTCATTCTCCTGGACCCGTGGTGGAATCCCGCCGTCGAGGCCCAGGCCGCCGACCGTGTCCACCGTATCGGCCAGAAACGCAGCGTCACGGTCTACCGTCTCGTCACTGCCGACACCGTCGAGGAGAAGGTTCTCGCCCTCCACGCCCAAAAGCAGACCCTGGCCGAAGACATCCTTGCCGATACCGGCAACGCTGCCATGACTCCCGAGCTCCTCCGGTCGCTCTTCGCTCCTGTGGCGCCCTGAGGCAGCATATCCGCCGCCGTAACCCCTCGGTCACAGCTCTTGGTGAGTCGTGCTGAGGCCCCGGCGCCATCGAATTCATCGCGCAGCGAAGCGGGGTGCACTGCCCCTTTAGCCGGAGACCGCCCCACCCATACGCATGAAGAGCCCGGAAGGGGAACCGATGGACGGCACGAAAGGGATTTGCGGTGAGGGTGCTCTTGACCAAAAGTGCGGCGAAGAAGGACTCGCCACCCTATAGGGTAGTCACTCGCTACCCTATAGGGTAGTAAAGCGCCACCCTATAGGGTGGCAGGGCACTACCCTATAGGGTGGAATGTCGGTTTAGGGCAATGTGCAGGTCACTTATCGGTCGCTGTGCGGTCCTGGTGGGGGCTATTGGGCGTGGCTTATGACGGCCAGAGAGGGGTCATGGCTTTCGTGTAAGCGGAGGCCTGCACGTTCAGGGGCATCCGTAGAGGTCCGTGGCAGTCAGACAAACCGAACCATCGCGGTGAGGCACTCATGAAGGGGTAAATGTATATTTGAAAAAGAGAGGAGGGGCTGAAAGGCGGGCTGCGCCCCACCCCCTCTTTCACTTTGGCCAATGTCCGCCCATCCTTTTTCTTTCCTCTCATTCGGCTGTAGAAGTGCGCAATTCCATTTTGAACGATTCACGCACCGGCAACGCCTGGCGCGGCGTTTGCTCTATCGGGGCCGGAGTGCTATACTTCAGGCATTCTTATCACCCCAATATGAGGAGTCACAACGATGATTGTCACGACGAAGGAATTGTTCAAGCATGCGTACGGTAAGTATGCCGTCGGTGCTTACAACATCAACAACATGGAGCAGTGCATGGGCCTTTTCCGCGGCTGCATCGAAAGCAAGGCTCCGTTCATCATCCAGATTTCCAAGGGCGCCCGCGGTTATACCGACAAGCTCATGCTTGAGAATGTGATCCGCGCTGCCGACAAGATTTTCCCCGAGGCTGTTTTTGCGGTGCATCTGGATCACGGTGACGAGGAGTCCTGCATTGACTGCATCAATTCCGGCTTCTACAGCTCCGTCATGATTGATGCGTCGAGCAAGCCCTTTGACGAAAACGCCGCCATCACCAAGAAGATTGTCGACATGGCCCACGCCAAAGGTCTCGTCGTCGAAGCCGAGCTCGGCAAGCTCGGCGGCGTCGAAGAGCACGTTGCCGTCGATGAGAAGGATGCCTGCCTGACCAATCCCGAAGACGTCAAGCGCTTCGTCGAGGCCACCGGCTGTGATTCTCTGGCCTGCGCGATCGGCACCTCGCACGGTGCCTTCAAGTTCACCGGTACCCAGGGCCTCCGCTTCGACGTCCTCGCCGACATCCAGAAGAAGGTCCCCGGCTTCCCGCTGGTCATGCATGGGTCCTCTTCCGTGCCCCAGGACGAAGTCGCCCGCATCAACGCCGCCGGCGGCAAGCTTGACGGCGCCAAGGGCGTCGATGACAATCAGTTCCGCCGCGCCGCCGAACTCGGTGTCACCAAGATCAACATCGACACCGACGGCCGTTTGGTGTGGTGCCGCGTCCACCGCGAATACTTCCGCGATCACCCCGAAGGGTTCGATCTGCGCCCGATTGGCAAGATCTTCATGGAAGAATACGCCAAGTTCATCGCCGCCAAGAACGTGAAGCTCGGCTCCGCCGGTCAGCTCGACAGCGTCCGCGAGTTCTGCAAGGCCAGCAAGTAAAAGGCTTCCGCGCGTCCGGGTTTCCGGACGCGCCCTTTAATTTTACGAAGGAGAGAATACAATGGCTAAGTACATCATGTGTGACGGCAACGAGGCTACGGCGAGGGTCGCCTTTGCCTGCTCCGAGGTCGCCGCTATCTACCCGATCACGCCCTCTTCGCCGATGGCCGAGTTTGCCGATGAGTGGGCTGCCCACAAGCAGACCAATATCTGGGGCACGGTGCCGCAGATTGTCGAGCTTCAGTCCGAAGCCGGCGCCGCGGGTGCCGTCCACGGCGCGCTGACGACGGGGTCGCTGACCACCACCTTTACGGCCTCTCAGGGCCTCCTGCTGATGATCCCGAACATGTACAAGATCGCCGGCGAACTCACGCCTGCCGTCTTCCACGTCACGGCCCGCGCGCTCGCGATGCAGGGGCTTTCGATCTTCGGCGATCACGGCGATATCATGGCCTGCCGTCAGACGGGCTTCGCCTTCCTCGGCTCCGCTTCCGTCCAGGAGTGCGGCGACATGGCGCTCGTCGCCCACGCCACCACCCTCGAAGCCAAGATTCCGTTCGTCCACTTCTTCGACGGTTTCCGCACCTCCCACGAAGTGCAGAAGATCGAGGAGATCCCGCAGGACGTCGTCCGCGCGATGATCGACGAGGACAAGGTCAATGAGTTCCGTGCCCGCGGCCTCACCCCCGAAAAGCCGACGATGCGCGGTACCGCTCAGAACCCTGACGTCTACTTCCAGGGCCGCGAGACGGTCAACAAGTACTACCAGACCGTTCCTGCCCTTGTTCAGAAGAACATGGACAAGCTCGGCGAGCTCACCGGCCGTCACTACCACCTCTTCGACTACGTCGGCGCTCCCGATGCCGAGTATGTCATCGTCATCATGGGCTCCGGCGCCGAGACCGTTCAGGAAACGGTCGAAGAACTGAATGCCGAGGGTGAGAAGGTCGGTCTCGTCAAGGTCCGCCTCTATCGTCCTTTCGATGTCAAGGCCTTCGCTGCCGCTCTTCCTCCCACCGTCCGCCGCATCACGGTCCTGGATCGCACCAAGGAACCCGGTGCCGTCGGCGAACCGCTCTACACCGATGTCCGCACTGCCATCGGCGACGCCATGCAGGATGGGCTCCTCAAGATTGCCTATCCGCAGACCTTCGGCGCCCGCTACGGCCTCGGCTCCAAGGAATTCACCCCGGCCATGGTCAAGGGTGTCTTCGACAACATGAAGTCCGCTACCCCGAAGAACCACTACGCCATCGGCATCAACGACGACGTGACCGGCGCTTCGATTGAGATTCCGGCCTTCCTCCTCAAGGACAGCGGCTGCACCGAGTGCATGTTCTACGGTCTCGGCTCTGACGGTACCGTCGGCGCCAATAAGAACAGCATCAAGGTCATCGGCAACAACACCGACAACTACGCTCAGGGTTACTTCGTCTACGACTCGAAGAAGGCCGGCGGTCTGACCGTCTCCCATCTGCGCTTCGGGCCCAAGCCGATTCACAGCCCCTACCTCTGCACGAAGGCCGACTTTGTGGCGTGCCACAACTTCTCCTTCCTTGAGAAGTATGACATGCTCTCCGCCGCCAAGCCCGGCGCGACCTTCCTGCTGCAGTCTGAGTACGATGCCGCCACGGTCTGGGAGCACATCCCTGACGAAGTGGCCAAGGTCATCATCGAGAAGAAGCTGAAGTTCTACGTGGTCAACGCCGTCAAGGTGGCCGAACGCCTCGGCCTCGGCGGCCGCACCAACACGATCATGCAGACGGCCTTCTTCGTGATCTCCGGCATCATCCCCGGTGACAAGGCCATCGAGCTCCTTAAGGCTGCCGCCAAGAAGGCGTACGGCAAGAAGGGCGATGACGTCGTCAAGCTGAACTGGGACGCCATCGACGCCGCCCGCGACGCCATCGAGGAAGTCACGGTCCCGGCCGCTCCCTCCGGCAAGCTCGTCAAGCCCGCCACGGTCGTTGCCTCCGCCCCTGACTTCGTCAAGAATGTCACGGCGAAGATGATGCGCCAGGAAGGCGACTCGCTGCCCGTTTCCGCCATTCCGGACGACGGCACCTGGCCGACCGCCACGACCCAGTTCGAAAAGCGCAACATCGCCGTCAATATCCCGACCTGGAACAACGAGACCTGCATCCAGTGCCTCAAGTGCTCTGCCGTCTGCCCCCACGCGGCCATCCGCGCCAAGGTCGTCGACGAGGCCGCGCTGGCCGGCGCTCCCGAAGGCTTCAAGACTGCTGACGGCAAGCCGCCGTTCAAGGGCAAGAAGTTCACAATCCAGGTCGCGGTTGAGGACTGCACCGGGTGCGGTCTCTGCGCCAAGGTCTGCCCTGAGCTGCCGAAGACCGGCAAGACCCTGACCATGACCCACTACGATCAGGACAAGCTCCGCAAGCCCGGCGAAGCCAACTGGAACTTCTTCCTTGGCCTGCCCGAGACCGATCTGACCGGCGTCCCGCTCAATGCCAAGACCTCTCAGCTCCGCCGTCCGCTCTTTGAGTTCTCCGGCGCCTGCGCCGGCTGCGGCGAAACGCCCTACGTCAAGATGCTCACCCAGATCTGCGGCGATCACCTCTGCATCGCCAACGCGACGGGCTGCTCTTCGATTTACGGCGGCAACCTGCCCACCACGCCTTACTGCAAGAACGCCGAAGGCAAGGGCCCGGCTTGGTCGAACTCCCTCTTCGAGGACAACGCCGAGTTCGGCTTGGGCATGGTCATCACCCGCGATAAGCAGCAGGCTTTCGCCATTGAGCTGGCCACCAAGATTATCGGCACCGAAGGCGCCCCCGCGGAATTCAAGGCTCTCCTCCAGGAGACGGTCGACGCTGCCCACACGCAGAAGACCGATGCCGACATCGCCGCTCAGCGTCAGCGTGTCGCCAAGATCAAGGAAGCCGCCGCTTCCTGCGAGTGCCCGACCTGCAAGAAGCTGGCCACCGTGGCTGACTTCCTCGTCCGCCGCTCCATCTGGATCATCGGCGGTGACGGCTGGGCTTACGATATCGGTTACGGCGGTCTCGACCACGTCCTGGCTACCGGCCGCAACGTCAAGATCCTCGTGCTCGACACGGAAGTCTACTCCAATACCGGTGGTCAGGCTTCCAAGTCCACGCCGATCGGCGCCGTCGCCAAGTTCGCCGCTGCCGGTAAGCCGCAGATGAAGAAGGATCTCGCCGCGATTTCCATGACCTATAAGAACATCTACGTCGCGCAGATCTCCATGGGTATGAATCCCGAGGCTGCCGTCAAGGCGTTCAAGGAGGCCGAGGAATATGACGGTCCTGCTCTGATCATCGCGTATGCCCACTGCATCGCGCACGGCATCAACCTCTCTACCGGTTTGGATCACCAGAAGATGGCCGTTGAAACCGGTCACTTCCCGCTGTTCCGCTACAACCCCGAGCTCGCCGCCGCCGGCAAGAATCCGCTCACGCTCGATTCCAAGGCCCCGACGAAGAAGTTCTCCGAAGCCCAGGCTCCGACCGAGAACCGCTTCAAGCAGCTCGTGAAGATGGATCCGGAAGAGGCTAAGGCGATGTTCGAGAAGGCCGACCAGTTCTACTCCCGCAAGTACGAGTACCTGCAGGCCCTTGCCGCGCTGAACACCTATTGATCGCCCTAACGGTCAATCCGAAAAAGGCTCCGGGAATCCGGAGCCTTTTTTTGATGTCTGTGCCGCGGAAAAATCAACGGCAGCAAAAAGCGGACACCGGAAAGGTGTCCGCCGCTGTTTGGCCTGTGCGCTCTGCCGTCAGTGTGACCGGAGCCACGCGGCGATATCGTCCAGTGCCTTGGTTCTGTGCTCTATGCCGTCTTCGCGGGAGAGGAAGATGTGGGTGGCTTCGGGGTAGACGATCTGCGTCGCTCCGAACCGGTAGACGAAGGCGTTCTGCTGGTCTGCCAGGATGTCGCGCCCCGCGGTGATAATCAGGGTCTCCGGGATACGCCCAAGCTGTTCGAGCGGAGAGGCGCCGTACCGCGCGGCCATGTCCGGACAGTAGGCGTCATAGAAGTAATCCATGAGTCTGGGGGAGAGCGGCCAGCCTTTGGTATAGGCCTTCCAGGAGCCGCTGTCGCGCGTCGGCAGCAGCGTCGTGACGGGATAGACGAAGACCGCCTTGTCAGCCATGGCGGCCGGCAGACAGCAGAGGGCCAAATGGGCGTCGGCGGAATCGCCGCCGAGAACCAGCGGACGTGGCGCCGTCCGGGTCGTCTTCTGCCAAAAGGCCGTGCACCAGCCGTTGGATTTCGGATAGGCGAATTCGCGTGCCAGCGGATAGTCGGGCAGGACAACCGTCATGGCGGTCCGTTCGGCAAGATCGCGGCCCCAGAGCTCGGAATCCTCGCCGAGTCCAATCATCCAACCGCCGCCGTGAAACCAGACAAGCGTGCCCTGGGGATTCTCCGGCGTATAGGTGACGACGCGGAATCCTGAGAAGGCCGATTCGGAACGTTGGGTCATGGGTGCCTCGCGGATTAGGGAATCCCGGCCAGTTTGTGGGTCTGGAAGGAGATCCGCCAGGGTGGGGAGGGATTGTCGGCATTGAGCCGGCCCAGCAGGACTATGGCGGGCTTCACGCGCATTCCGGCCGGCGTGTCGCAGGGGGAGAGATAATAGTCGTCGGCCGGCAGGATGCGGCGGACCTCACGGCAACGCGCCTCGGTCAGCGTCTCACTGACGACCAGACGGACCTCGTCCGCCCGCTTCAGACGGATCGGAGAGTCTTCCTTGGGGGAGGTCGCGATGTAATCCAGACAGTCGCGTACTTTTGCATCGGGCTCTAGGGTGCCGTTGGTCTCGAGACCGATCCAATAGCCATGCGCCTTCAGTAGCGTCACCAAAGGCTGCAGGTCCTGCAGCAGCGGTTCACCGCCGGTCAAGATGACCGACTTCTCTTCGTAGCGTGACAGCTCGGCAAGGATTTTCTCCGCCGAGAGGGTCATCTTCGGCGAGAAGTCCGTATCGCACCAAGGACAGGCCAGATTGCAGCCCGAAAAGCGGACAAAGATGCAGGGACGCCCCGTGTTGCGGCCTTCGCCTTGGAGTGTCGGGAAGATTTCGTGCAGGGGATAGCGGCTCATGCGGAGGGCCATTCGCTTTTGACGAAGCGCGCGAGCGCCTCCTGCCAGGTCGGCATGGCGGGCAGACCGGCCGTCGCCAGTTTGGCTTTGGAGAGGGCGGAGCAATGGGGCCGCGGGGCCGGGCGTGGATACTCCTCCGTCGTGCAGGGATCGACCGTCAGCTCCGTATAGCCCAGCAGACGGAAAATCTCCTTGGCGAATCCGTGCCAGCTGACAGTGCCTTCGCAGGTCATGTGGAAGGTCCCGCGCAGGTCGGGGCGCGCCAGAACGGCCGTCAGTTCGTCGGCGACGGCATCGCAGGAGGTCGGATTCCCGACTTGGTCGTCGACGACCTTGAGCGTCCGCTTGGGTTCGTCCGCGGCCAGCTTGGCCATGGTATGGACGAAGCTTGGTCCGCCGGCGCCGTAGAGCCAGGCGATGCGGGCGATGATATGGTTCGGGCAGAGCCGACGTACAGCCTCCTCGCCGGCGGCCTTGCTCGCGCCGTACACGGTGGCCGGCGCGATGGGGTCATCCTCCGAACGGTCCCCCGAATCGTTTCCGGCAAAGACATAGTCCGTGGAGATGGCAATGAGGCGGATGCCGCGGGCCGCGCAGGCCTCCGCAAGACCTGCGGTGGCCTCGGCATTGAGACGGAAGGCAGCCTCGCGTTCGGTCTCACAGCGGTCGACGTTGGTCATGGCCGCGCAGTGAACGACACAGTCCGGGGCGAATCGGTCGAGGGCTTCGCCGAGGCCCTTGGCGTCGGTGATGTCGGTTTCGGGCAGGTCGGCGATGAAGAGCGTGTGGTCCGCGGACCAGTGACGCGACAGCGTGCGGCCAAGCATGCCTCTGCCGCCGGTTATGAAAATCTTCATGTGTTCGGATTCCTTGAAGTGTTCTTGTATGCGGCGTACCGTTCCGGGCCCATGTAGCGGCGCATATCGCGCTCCGGGACCCTGAGCAGATTGACGACAATCAGACCGTCGACAACTGTACCAAAGTCGGGGTCTACGTTAAAGGCGCACACCCGCCCGCCCAGACGGAGATACTGGCGGATCAGGACCGGCATCTCGCGCGCTCCGCCCTCGATTTCGGCGATGGCCTCGCCGATATCCGCCTCGGTCCGCCTGAAATCGGCATAGTCCGGATGGCGCCATTCCGCGAAGGGCGGGGTCTTCGGCGGCAGACGCGCGGAGACCCAGTGGGCCAGTGCCGCGTCGTAATGGCTGGTGCGGATGTAATCGATCAGCAGACTGCGCGAGGCCGGATAGAAGTCCTGTGAGATGGAGACCGGCCCGAAGAGCACCGTATAGCGCGGACGAAGCGCGACGAAGGTCAGCACGCCGCGCCAGAGCAGCAGTAACGGCGCGAAGGCCCGCTGATATTCCGGCCGGACAAAGGAGCGCCCTAATTCGACGGCCGGTCCCGGAAGGTACCCCAGAAAGCGCTCGTCGAAGCGGAAGAGGGTCCGCGTGTAGAGTGCCCTGAGGCCATAGGTCTCTACGAGTTCGTCCGAGAGACCGAGGCGGTAACTGCCGATGATTTCCTGTTTCCCGATATTCCAGAGAATGAGCTGAAAGTAGATGCCGTCGAATTCGTCCGCATCCAATGCGCGGCCCGTCCCTTCGCCGGCGGCGCGGAAAGTGAGTTCGCGGAGCCGTCCGATTTCGCGTAGCGTCTCCGGGATATCGGTGCCGCGGGCCACGTAGACCCGGTACCGCCCGTCATCCAGCAGACAGGTTGAGCGGCCCGTGTCGGAGAGTTCCTTCAGGATGACATCCGGCGGCACAGGGGCGATGAGCGTCTCCAGCGTCGGGTCGGTCAGATCGAAGGTCAGCTGGCGCATGCTCTCGCTGAATTTCGAACTCCGCTCCCGCGACGCCAGCAGATAGGTGCGGTAGCGGACATACCGCATGGCGTCGCTGTCCTTCTCAAACCGCGTGAAGAGCGCGGCCGCCGCGATCGGCGTTCCGGTTCTGAGCGTCAGCGTCCGCTTTCGGGCGCGGAGCATCTCGCGGGGCAGCATCAGCGTGCGCAGACGCGGATGGATCTTGCCCAGCAGGTGGAAGAGCAGGGAGGCCCGTCCCGGGACGAAGAGGGGCATGATGGCGAGTTCGCCCCGCGTGCAGTGACGGACCAGCGTCATCATGGAGGCGTGCCACTCCGGGTCACGGATGCGGAAGGCGCGCGGCGCGAAACTGGCCACCTCGCCGGCAGGAAAGACAATGAGCGCGTGACCCTCGTTCAGCCAGGCCAGGGACTGCCGGAGGGCGTGGCTGTTGTGCTGCGTGGCCAGTGGCGCCCCGAAGAGGTCGACAAAGAACATATCCTGCCGCAGCTCCGGAATGCGCGCCAGGAGCGCGTTGGCCAACACTTTCACGTCCGGCCGCCGACGCCGGACGAGCTCCAGCACGGCCAAGCCCTCGATGGCGCCGAAGGGATGATTGGCCGTAATGAGCAGCGCCCCTCTGGCGGGAATCCGTCTTAAGTCATCCGCGGTGTAGTAGGTCTTCGTGCGCATGTGCAGCAGAATCTGCTGCGGGAGGGCGCCCGGACGCGGATGACAGCGCAGCGCGACATAATGCCGCCGCAGCGCGCTCAGCCCCAGCAAGTGTTCGGCCATTCGGCAGAAGAGCCGGACGGCCGCGCGCAGAAGCGGATTCCGCAGACGGGTTCCGATGGAAATGCCGAAGATGGCCTCGGCCTCCCGTTTAATCGCCTCGCGCGGATCCTGCGCGTCGCCGTCAGAGGAAGTCCTTGATGACATTGGTGACAATCGGCCCCAGCAGGACAATGATGGTCGCGGGGAAGATGAAGAGCAGCAGCGGGAAGAGAATTTTCGTCGGGGCTTCGTGCGCAAGCTTTTCCGCGCGCTCGAAGCGGTCCTTCCGCAGCTGATCCGACTGGATACGCAGAATGGCGCCGATGCCGACGCCGAGTTCCTCGGCCTGAATGAGCGCGGCGCAGAGCACGCGGACCTGACGGATATGGAGGCGTTCTGAGAGGTTGTGCAGGGCCATCTTGCGCGTGGTGCCGATTTGCACCTCGCGGATGACACGCAGCAGCTCCTCGTTTAGCGGATCCATTGCGCGTCGTTCGCAGTTTCTGCGGATGGCCCCCATAAAGTCCATGCCGGCCTCGACGGAGAGCGTCAGCAGGTCAAGCACAAAGGGCAGGGCGCGGACAATCTGCTTCTCCCGTGCGGCCCGGACCCGACGGAGCCACGAGAGCGGCCAGACCGTCGCCAGCAGCACCCCCATAATCCACGGCAGCGTGGCGGAGGAGCCGAAGAGCGGAAAGAGCAGCAACGCCAGTACCGGCGCCGCCGCGAGCGGGATAATCAACCTCAGTGCCAGAAACTCACGTGCGCTGAGCAGCCCTTCGTAACCGGCCGCAATCAGTTGCCACGACGCCGCCCGGAGCGACGCCGCGAAGGCCGGCGCGCGGACGACGCGGTCGAAGTTGCACGTGAAGGGCAGCAGCAACCGAAAGAGAATCGGCAGCGAACGGGCCTGGCGGCGTCCGTCGGCCAACGTCACGTAGGTGATCTGATTCGCCAGCGTCAGCATATACCAAGCCAGGCCGGCCACGCAGAGCGCCCAGCCTGAAAGCGACAGCCAGTAGAGGAGGTTGTTCATACGTCAATGGCCACGATTTTACGGATCATCCAGCTGCCCAGCGCGACAAAGACAGTCACGCTCACAAGTGTTAGCACGCCCGTCACGGAACAGATGAAGGGCAGCATTAACCCGGGCTTGAAGACGGTCATGCCGATGGCTAACAGAAAGGGCATGGCTCCGATGACGATGCCCTGCAGGCGTCCCTGAGCCGTCAGTGTCTTGATGTGCTGATGAATTCTCAGACGTCCCCGGATGGTCTCGACGATGGCGTCGAAAATTTCCGTCAGGTTGCCGCCGGAGCGCCGCGCAATATCGATGGCGGTGCAGACCAGGGTCAGATCCTCGCAGGCCATACGTGCGTCGAGTTCCTGCAGTGCCTCGGAGAAGCCCATGCCCACGTGGAGCTGACGGAGGAAGAGGCTGATTTCCTGATTCATCGGCGGACCGAGTTCCCGGGCCACTGTTTCGAAGGCTTGGGTTACGGAGAAGCCGGCGCGAAGGGCGTTGGACATCATCGGCAGGGCCTCGAGCAGCTGCATCGTGAACCGTTCCCGGCGCCGTTCGCGGAGGCGGTGGACCAGGAACTTCGGTGACTGGAAGCCCAGCAGGCCCAGCGGAAGCGCGACGCACAGCCCCAGCGGAATCAGCCATGGCTTCTCCGGCGAGAGGCAGAAGGGCAGAAGCGTGAGGAAAAAGACCGTCAACGCAATCGCCCAGCCAATCTCCAGCAACCGCTTTGCGGGCACGAAGAGAAACATCGCGTCAAGCGTCCGTCCCACTTCGCTCTCATAGGCGTCGGAGAGCGAGGCCGCGTTGCCGCTGAAGACGGTAAAGAGCGACCACGCCAGACCCGCGGCCGAGAGCGCGCAGAGCGCCAGAATGAGTGGCAGCGTCATGGACGGGACTCGGGTCTGAAGATGGCCGGATCGAGCGCAATGCCGGAGGCAGCCAGCGTGTCAAAGAAGGAGGGCACCGCCCCCGTGGGCAGAAGCTGCCCGTGAATGCGGCCGTTCGCGTCGATGCCGCTCTGACGGAAGGTGAAGAGGTCCTGCATGACGATCTGCGGCCCCTCCATACCCATCAGCTCGGAGATGGCCACGATACGGCGCGAACCGTCCGCGAGGCGCGCTTCCTGCACGATGATGTCGACGGCGGAGGCAATCTGCTCGCGGATGGCGCGCGACGGCAGTTCGACGCCTGACATCAGCACCATTGTTTCCAAGCGGGAGATGACGTCACGGGGCGAATTGGCGTGGACGGTCGTCAGCGAACCGTCATGGCCCGTATTCATTGCCTGCAGCATGTCCAGCGCCTCGCCGCCGCGGCATTCGCCGACGATAATGCGGTCGGGACGCATGCGCAGCGCGTTGCGTACCAGGTCACGGATTGTAACGGCGCCCTTCCCCTCAATGTTCGGCGGACGGGCCTCGAGGCGGACGACGTGAGGCTGGTTGAGCCTGAGTTCCGCCGCGTCTTCGATGGTCAGAATGCGGTCGGTATGCGGGATGAAGCCGGAGAGCACGTTCAGCAGCGTCGTCTTGCCGGAACCCGTTCCGCCCGCGACGACAATGTTTTTGCGCAGGCGGACGCAGACCGAGAGAAAGTCGGCCATGCTGTCGGTCCACGTGCCGAACCGCACAAAGTCCTCGCGAGTCAGGACACGCTTGGCGAACTTACGGATGGTGATGCAGGGGCCGGAGAGGGAGAGTGGGGGAATGATGGCGTTGACACGCGAACCGTCCTTCAGACGCGCATCCACATAGGGTTGGCTCTCGTCGATGCGGCGCCCGAGCGGTGCTACGATACGTTCAATAATCGAGAGGATGCTGGCGTCGTCCATGAAGGTCTGATCCGTCAGCTCCAGCTGTCCGTGACGCTCGACATAGACGCTGTCCGGCCCATTGATCATGATTTCCGTTACTGAATCGTCGGCCAGGAACCGTTCGATCGGGCCGAGACGCACGGCCTCGTTGAAAATCTCTTCCAGCAGGCTGTCCGAATCGAGTCCGGCCGGCAGAGCGTTGCGCGCGTTGACCTCCGCGAGGATGGACGCGAGCGTCTCGCGGACGCGGCGGCTCAGTTCATCCTGAGAGAGCGCGGAGGTCGCCAGGCGCTTCAGGTCGAGGCGCCGGATCAGCTCCGTATGGATTTGATCCTTGACCTGGCGCCGGATGGCGGTTTCCCGCGTGTCACGCCGCGGTGCGGCGGGCTGAGGCGACGGCGGAGGCGGAGGCTGCGGGGCGACCGGCATGGGTTCGGGCTGTCGGGGCGCCGGCTGCTGGGCAGGCTGTCTCGGTGCGACGCGCACCAGCGTGCCGCCAAGCGACAGAATGTCGTTCGGTCCCAATGCGGTGACGCCGGCGATGGGGGCGGAATTGACGGACGTCCCGTTCGACGACCCGAGGTCTTCCACCCAGGCACCAGTCGGCGCCAGGATAAGCTTGGCATGGAGTTCGCTGATGCTGGGATCCTCCAGCGTGATGTCGCAGGAGGTGCCGCGCCCGATCAGATAGGCGCCGCAGTCCAGCGAAATCTGTTGTGAGTTCTGCCCCGGCAGGGCGACCGTCAGCGTGTAATCCATGACGTTTCCTCTCAGCGCTTGCGCAGCAGCGTCTTCTGGCGCTCTTGATTGAGGCCTTCAAGGGTCGCGCGGATCCGTTCGAAATTGACCTGCGGCAGCTCCTTCTCGTAGGATTGATCCTCCGGATTGCGGAGGGCAAAGGTCAGACGGCCACGCATCTGTTCGGCGAAGGTCAGCACCTCGGCCTCATGCGGGGTCACCTCCAGCGTCACCATGGAGTAGGAGGATGGCACGCCGCGCGTGCCGGTCTCTTGGCCTGTTGCCAAGACCAGCACGTCCTGCAGGATGGTCATCGTGATCAGCTCGGTCTCTCCGGGGACCGTCTTGCTGGGCAGCGCGAAGGTGCCGAGAATGTCGACGTGGTCGGTGGGACGCACCATGTTGCTGACGCTGGAGACCGCGGAGACCGAGACCGAGAGCGCGCGCATCTTGGGCTTGAGCATCCCGGCCAGACCGCGCTCCTCCGGCGCGCCGCCTTCGATATCAGACCAGAGCAGCGGCCGCCGTCCCTCCACGCCCATGGCCAGACGCCGTCCGACCAGACGCAGCGCGACGTTGCCTTCAGGCCGGATCACCTGACCGCGCAGGGCCTTTTCGGGAAAACTCATGATGCCCAAGTCGTCCTGCGTCAGGCGCGTGCCGGCCGGCAGCGCCTTGACAGGGACGATGACGTCGACCTTTCGGTTGGCCCGGTCAAAGGCCGCCTTCTCCTCGGCCAGACGCTCCTCCTGCGCCGCAATGTACTGGCCGGCCAGAAAGGCCGCCAAAAGACCGATCAGGACGGAGACCGCGAGAATGATTTTCTGCTTCATGGCGTCACCTGTTTGGAGAGCCCGTCATAGAGCTTTGATTTTCTGTACGGAGAAGACGACCCGCGAGCCGGAGGCGGGATTGTCGAGAGCCCGGGCCTGAACCGAGAGGACCCTGTCGCCACGTTGCCAGGCGCCCGGAAAGACCGGACTCCAGCCGGCCGGTGCGGCCGCCGCGGCGAGCGCCGCCTCGACATCGGCCGGAGATCCCGGGTGGACACCCTCAATCAGCCGGACGTTGCCGGTGTCGATGACGTAGTCGCAGGAGAGCCCGAAGGCCGGCAGATCATCGGGATAGGTGCAGATGCCGCGCCGCGGCATCACCGTATCCTCTTCGAAGACAAAGACGGTTCTGCCGACGGTCAGTGTCTTGCCTTTCGACTTGGCCAGCGGCGCGGCCGATGCATAGGTCGGCAGGGCCCAGACGTCGGCGGTAACGTTGACATCGTTGATGGTGAGCGTCCGCGTCATGGTCCGGGTGGCCCCGAGGGACGTCAGGGTCTCCTCGGCCGTCGGCGCGGACCAGCGCTGAATTATCTCTCCAACCAAGATGCCGGCGCAGGCCAAGGTGGCCAACAGCAGGACCTTGCGGACAATCGGATGACGTAGTGTGATGAGCATGGACGTAGTCTAGCACATCCGCTGT
>CALXSH010000014.1 GCA_944391065.1 uncultured Kiritimatiellota bacterium
CCCCAATACGACGCGGACGGCAACCAAACCCTCATCAAGACCGAGACCGGCGTGTGGTCAGTCGTCTACAACGCCGAGAATCGCCCCGTCCGTTGGACACGGGGAGACACCGTGATCACCATGGCTTTCGACCGCATGGGCCGCCGCGTCGAAATGCGCACTCAGTCTGCCGCCTCCGACACCATCCAACGTTTCGTCTACGACAACTATCTTTGCATCCAGCAACTCCGTGGCGCCGAAAACGCCCTCTTCCACTCCTACGTCTGGGATCCAACCGAACCCATTGCCACCCGTCCACTGATCTTCATCCCTTCAATAGGCGAAGTCGCTTACTATTTCCACGACGGCAATAAAAATGTCTCAGATCTCGTGGATATTCACGGAGGCATTGTCCACTACGCTTACACCCCCTTTGGGAATCCACTCGCCTCCAATCCTTCAGAGAATCCTCTTGTGTTTTCTTCGGAATACTATGATTTCGCTTTGGGATATGTTTATTATAATTACCGTCATTATGATCCAGCTATTGGACGATGGATACAGAGGGATCCGTTGGCAGAAATGGGAGGAATTAATCTTTTTTCATTTCTTTCCAATGCTCCTTTAGCATCAATTGATATTTTAGGTAAACAAGTTGGCGATCCCCCATCTTATTTAAATGGGTTACGCCCCACAAGTGCAGAGAAAGTGAATCAAGCGATAGAGTTAATCTTTGAAAAAGAGAAAACTCCTCAAGCGCGTGAAGATGCATTGAGGAGATGGTTGAAAAAACATGGAGCACGACGGTCCAGTAATATACGCGCAGGGCGAGTTGAGAAAATATGTGTGGACCAGCAAACAGAAAGTGCAATTAAAAAAGGGTTTCGACTTTTTACAAGGGGACTTTCGGCCTCCACACTGTTGATAACCGCTATATTTACACCGACCACGGCGGGGACTAGTACTATCCCGTGGCAATCTGATTCTTCCACTTCAAACCCTAAATGTTCCTGTATTGAATTAGGAGGGAAGGAAGTTGAAGTTTTTATTGGAGAGGAGTATGAGATATGGGAACTCCCATAATATTTTTTCTTGATTTACTCGATCAAATGGGGGATGTTCGGCGAAAGCATGTTCCCTTTCGACGTTCATTTTGGCTCGTTGAGGCTCAAACATATGAGGAGGCTTGGCGAAAAGTCTACGAAATGAGGCCAGCCGTGGGAACCGATGGAAGATTCGTGGCGGTACTCAACCTCGTGCCAATTCAAATGGTTGATGGAAATACGGTACATTTGTTTTCCAATATGATGCCATGGTCCAAGAAGTTAAAGTTTAAGAAGGTCGTTAACTGTTTAAGACAAAAGACGGTGTTAAAGCAAACAATCAGCTGGGAAAATTTCATCCATAGCCTTCTGCCTGAGAAAGTACAACCATCGAAACAGCATTATGTTATTGGGACTATAACGGTTCAATTGACCTCTTCTAAGAAGAGAAATGTAATCTATAGTTTTTGGAGAGTTTGTGCGCCATGTGCCGATGAAGCTTATTACAGAGGAGGGGAGGTCATCAAACAGTGGTTTCAGAAGAAAACGACTACGGATATTTATTACATTTTCATTGGAACTTGCTATATGGATCTTTCAAAGAGTAAAGGAGAAATGCCTAATTTTAGCTGTATACTCCCATGTTTTGATACGTTCAAAAAACCTCTTCGCGATTGTAAAATTTTCCTGCGAAATTTAGAGAGACGTCACGAAAGACAAGGTTTCGTGAAACGCGGAAGGTTGTTTCAATATCTATTATAAAAATTATATATTTACCTCTAAGTTTTTGTATCTCTCAAAAATAATGATACCCTACGCTTCTACCACAGGCTGTATCGCTGAATCCGACGGTTTCCGCTGGGACTACCTCGCGGGTTCCAACCTCAAGTCTAAACTCACCTATCCCAATGAGGCTGTGGTCACATGGTCTTACGAACCCCACCGCGACCTCCTGACCGCCGTCACGAACGACACCCACTCCGCCTACGTCTACGCCAACGACCTGCTCGGCCGCCGCGTTTTCAAGAACGACGAGCACTACGGCTACAACGTCCGCAACGAACTCACCTCCGCCAACGCCGTTTCGTACGCCTACGACGACATCGGCAATCGCACCGTTGCCGAGGGCAAAACCTACACCGCCAACAATCTCAACCAATACACCCAAATTGACGGCTTCACGCCCGAATACGACGCCGATGGCAACCAAACCCTCATCAAAACCTCCACGGGCATTTGGTCTGTCACCTATAATGCCGAAAACCGCCCCGTCCGCTGGCAGTCCGGCGACACCGAGATCACGATGGCCTTCGACAGCATGGGCCGGCGCGTCTCCATGCGCACGCTCACCCCGGGCTTCGACCTCCTCCAGCGCTTCGTCTACAAGGACTTCCTCTGCGTCCGCCAACTCCGCGGCCCCGACGCCACGCCCTACCAATCCTATGTCTGGGACCCCACCGAGCCCATCGCCACCCGCCCCCTCCTCCTCCGCGATGCCGCCAGCATCCCATTCTACTACTACCACGACGGCAACAAAAACGTCGCCGGCCTCACCGACGCCTCCCGCGTCGCCTCCCTCGCCTACGCCTACACCCCCTACGGTGCCCCCTCCCTCCTCCCCTCCTCCCTCCCCCTCGACAACCCCTTCCAATTCTCCTCCGAAGTCTACGACGCGGCTTTGGGTTTGTCGTATTACAACTATAGACATTATCTGCAAACCAACGGTCGTTTTGTCTCGCGAGATCCGCTGGCTTGCTTGAACTTGTTCCAATTCCATCTTATTGCAAATGAATACGTTTTTACAGGAAATACACCAAATAATGAATGGGACTTTTTGGGAATGATTTTTGAAATTGAGTATACAACACCAAATGGAGATTACCATTCCCTTTCTTTAGAAGAGGGTGGCGGAATTGACGAAATTGAGAAAATGTTTGATGTGATTGAGAAAGAACAAGGGAATATTTGTCGTGTTTGGTGTGGTGGACATGGTGATGGGAGGACTGTTATCATCAATGGAGAATGGGACGGCATGAGTTTTTGGGCAACGGACAATGAAAAAACATTGCGTATCAAGGCAAAGTCGGGTGAAGGGATAATTTTGTTTGAACCGTCACGCACCGAACCCGGGCTATTCCGTCAAGAGAATATCACCGATCGCTTGAAAAAATTAGGCGCGGACGATGCTGAATATGTTTATAACGCTTGTTTAAGTGCGCACGGCGACGAGAATATTTCACGCAGGACTTCACAGATTTTCCCAAAATCAACTGTTAAAGGAAATCGTGGCTATTCCTATCTTGGTATTGAGGAACCGCATTTGTACATTCGGCGAACTTATCAAAATGGTAAACGGATCAGCCTCTTTTAAACAAAGCATCTGGAGCCCTATAATGGGTGTTTTACGTTTGACGCGACAAATTGTCGTGACGGTTCTCCTTGCATATACGGTTGCGTTTGCATTCAAAATGTGGCGACTTGCCGAAGTTTTGCTACCTGAACGAATCGCGTATGCGTTGTTGCAGTCCATGGATAAAAACAACTTCCATTTCACAATGCGTGGGTATCGCTTCAATGTCAGGTTTATAGGGACATCCTGTGATATTGAGAAGGTCGATCTGTGGTTTGGTAAACGCGAATGTTTTCGAATCTACAAGACGGAAAATGGTTGGAGTCTTGTCGGGAAAGTGCCTCTCTGACGAGGAGATTTGAAATGTGGGCGACATTCCTTTGTGTACTATTTTTTGCCGCGACTTGGTTTTTCATGTATATCGGTTGGCCAATGTCTGAAGATGGCTTAGGTGTGGCTGTTGCGGAAACGGTTGCACCCATCTGTGAGACTTATGCTGTTAATCACGGTTGCATGCGCTTCCAGTGCGAGGCGATGTCCTATCGGTGCTGGAGGGATACGAGCACGTTTTATGTGGTGGCGCAACCGAATGGAAATGAACGACGCTATTCCATCTATGAAATCCCGCTTATCGGAACGGTATTCAGAGAACAAACCACAAGCGCTCTAGGTGACACTGGGCATGAGGGAACGCAAGATGGACTTTCGCGTTAAGCGTTTGTTGAGCTTCGGTGTGGGCGATGAGCGCGTGACCACCGTCGACTACTCCGTTTACGTCTATACCAACGATGCGAGCAATCGTCGCGCCACCATCGTCAAATCAGGCTCCGCCTACACTTCGCCCGTGACGGAAACCTATACTTACGACACGCGCGACCAACTCATCTCCGGCCAAGGACTCTCCTATGTTTACGACGACATCGGCAACCGAATCACCGCCGAGGGCAAGACCTACATCGCCAACAATCTCAACCAATACACCAAAATCGACGACTTCGTGCCCCAATACGATGCCGACGGCAATCAAACCCTCATCAAAACCTCCACCGGCATTTGGTCTGTCACCTACAATGCAGAGAACCGTCCCATCCGCTGGCAATCCGGCGACACGGTAATCTCCATGTCCTTCGACCGTATGGGTCGCCGCGTGGACTATCAAGAGATGCGAGATGATCAGGTCGCCACGCACTTCCGCTTCGTTTACGACAACTTCCTCTGCGTCCAACGGCTGAATGCCGACAACGGCAACGCCGTCCGCTCCGAGTTTGTCTGGGACCCCACGGAACCCATCGCCACGCGCCCGCTCGTCATGCGCGCCAAGAATTGGGACCTCAACCTCTTCTACACCCACGACGGCAACAAGAACGTCTCCGAGGTCTTCTACCACGCCCTCCAAGACGGCATCGCCGCCCACTACGACTACGCCCCCTTCGGCGCCGTCACCCGCACCGCCAAGGCCACCTCCGTCGCCCGCGACATCCTCTCCGAAAATCCCTTCCGCTTCTCCTCGGAGGTCCATGACAACTCCCTCGGCCTCGTCTACTACAACTACCGCCACTACAATCCCAAAGACGGCCGGTGGCTGGGGAGGGATCGGCTAGAAGAGGTTGGGCAATATTTGTTTTTGGGAAACACTGCCGTCTCTTCGGTTGATTTGCTTGGGATGCTTTCTATCAATGAAAAATTGTACCTTACTTATGTGATTGGGGCCTTGCGAGGTCCTTTTGGATGGGTGTGGAATCCTGAATTGCCCAATACGGATAGTGAAGGGTACACATTGATTTCGGATGATGAAGGAGAGTTCAGAAGCTACGCGAAAGATATTGTTGACAATTTTATCGAAATGATAGAGCAAGAAACTGATACTGGAGCTCCTTTTGGGGAATGGACACGGAAAGAGGCAAGTGGAAACACTGAATTTACAATTTCGCCCCCTGCTCCCCTTCATTGTTCCTTGGGGAGTTCTTCTAGAGTTCACGTTTCTGTGACATACGAAAGAAAAAATTGTGAAACGGAGGTCTTCATAAGAAACATTCGTGCCACGGTGAGTTGGTACGATGAAATGGATGCAAATTCTTGGATCGAATTTTATAGGAAAGAGCTTGTGGGGAATGAGGAGTGGTGGAAACTTATTATTCCATTTGTGGTTGAAGGCGGCGTTGATATTTGGGGAGATAAAATAGCTAATGCAGATTTTAAGTTCAAAATAGAGGAAAGCTTCTTTGATCCTGGATGGTGTGGAGGAACGCGTAAATGAGGAGGCCCATCATATACCATTGCGTTTTATTCGTTGGCATATGCCTCTTGGGAGGGATGCTTTCTTTGTTGTTTTTAGCGACAGGAAGCAAACCTTTGCCATTGGGCGAGGTGTTAGGCGAGGATTTTGATGATGTAACAAAAGAAACCTCCGCTCTGCTCGGTACCTTTCCGGAATTAAATGCAAGGACAACACTGGTTACTTGTTTCAGCACCTATGATCTCATCTTCTACGTAGAGGTTCAGGTCGTTCAACTTTGGGTGACCTCAACCATATGGGAGCGATGGCAACAAGTATCCTCGTCAGGAGTCACTATGAGAGAATTGACGCCCGAGCAAATGATTCCCATTTGGCGTGAGGTGGCTCAAACGTTTTTACCCGCAGACTCATCCTATTTGTACTGGGAGTATTCTTTAAAGAACGGTTGGCGGGTATCAATGCTGTCGGCGTCTCATTGTGAGAGCCGCCGTCCGGTTCCTGTTTTGGCAATATTCAGGCGCCCTGGCGTACGTTAACGTGGGTCGCCGAGTGCGCGGAATCTGACAGCGGCGGCCGGCTTTTTTCAGGCCTGGCGGTCGGGGGACTCCCCGGCAAGACGCCGGTGGGGCGGTTTGGGCTTGTGTCGGCGGGGGCGTATCTGTATAATGGCGCCCTTTTGACAGCGGCGCTTTGCGGTGCGGTTGCCTCTTTTGCGTCTTCAACCCCGAAAGGATACCTCCGTGATTCACAGGTTATTCGGAAAGCTTCTGCCCGTGTGCGCGGCCGTGCTGGCGGCGTTTACGGGGTGTTCCGACGACGGTCAGGACCCGCTGGTCATGGTCTGCGAAGCGACCTTCCCACCTTATGAATACCATGTGCAGGGCGGGATTGACGGCATCGACGCCGCGCTTGCCGGCATCGTGGCGAAGTGCGTCGGCCGTGAACTGGAGGTCCAGGATATGGCTTTCGATGCGGTCATCCCGGCCGTGGCGACCGGGAAGGCGGACATCGCGGCCTCGGGCATCACGGTGACGGAGGAGCGCAAGAAGCAGGTGCTTTTTTCGGCGCCTTACGTCGAGGCGGGGCAGGTGGTCATCGTGCGCGAGGACAGCCCGATTCTGCGGCCGTCTGAAATCAGCGGCCTGCGCATCGGCGTGCAGAGCGGCACGACGGGCGACCTCTATGTGACGAAGACCATCGGCCGCGAACCGGACCGCTACCAGAATGTTTCCTTTGCGGCGAAGGCCGTGCAGAGCGGCAAGGTCGATGCGGCCATCGTGGACAGGGGGCCGGCCGAGGTGGTGGTGGCCGCCGAGGGCGGTCTGCGGATTCTGCCTGAGCCGGCCACGACGGAGCGGTATGCCTTTGCCTTCGCCAAGAAGAACCGCGTGCTGCAGGCGCAGACGAGTGCGGTCTTCAACGTCATGCGCGAGACCGGCGACCTGCGGGAGCTGACGGAGCGCTACAATGAGGCCATGCGCCGGCGCAAGGACGGAGCCGATGCCGAGGCGGTCCGCGTCGACGTCTCCGACATTGCCGAGCGCGTCGCGGCCAATCCGAAGCTTCGCGAGCAGCTGCGCGCGACGGAGGAGAATCTGACGATTGCCGGCGGCGACGGATGCCTCGACGTCATTTGCGAGGCGGCGTTTCCGCCCTATGAATTTCACGGCCGCACGGGCATCGAAGGCATCGATCCGGCACTGATGCGGATTGTGGCCGATGCGCTGGGACTGCGCCTGGACATTCAGGACTCCCGGTTCAGCGCGGTCATCCCCGCCGTCGTGCAGGGCAAGGCCGATGTGGTGGCCTCGGGCCTGACAGTGACCGAGGAGCGTGCCCGGGAGGTGCTTTTCTCCGACCCTTACGTATCGGCCTATCAGGTCGCCGTGGTGCCCAGAGGCAGTCCCCTTCAGACGCCGGAGGATATCCGGCGGCTTCGGATCGGCATTCAGCTGGGGTCGTCCGCCGATACGTTTCTGACGAAGGACGGGCGCTATCCGAATCTGGAGCGCTTCGAGAGCGTGAATGACGCGGTTTCGGCTATCCTGACGGGCAAGGTCGACTGCGCCGTCATCGATGAGCAGCCCGCGCGCGTCTTTGCCTCCAAGAATGCCGAAGCGGTCCGCATCCTCCGTGAGCCCGTGACGCGCGAGGATTACGCGATGGCCTTTTCCAAGGAGTCCGCGCTGCTGTGCGCCAAGGTCAATGCCGTGCTCGCGTACATGCGCAGGACGACGCTGCCCGCCACGGGGCGCTCTCTTCTCGATGAAGTCATTCACCGCTATGCCTCGGCGATGGAGCAGAGCGCCTCACAGCAGGCGCAGGATGCCGCGCTGGCCCGTGTGCGCACGCAGGACATTCATGACGCGGTGCTCGGCGACGAAGCTTTCCTTGAGCGTCTGGCGGGCGTCACGGTCGCACGCGGCGCAGGCTTTGGGCTGGCGGAGCGGATACGGGCCGGCTGGCGGGATTTCTGCGGTTCGCTGCGGACCAATTTTGTCGACGAAGACCGGTGGGTGTATCTGCTCAACGGCTTCGCCGTCACGCTTGAGATATCCTTCCTGGCGGTGCTGATCGGGCTGGTGCTTGGCTTTGCCGTCGCCGTCATCCGGGCGACGCACGACACGGTGGGCGGGCTGCGCGCGGCCAACGCCCTGTGCAAGGTCTACCTGACGGTCATCCGCGGGACGCCGGTGGTGGTGCAGCTGCTGATCATCTACTTCGTCATTTTCGGGTCGGTCAATGTCAGCAAGGTCCTTGTGGCCGTCATTGCCTTCGGGTTCAATTCCGGGGCGTATGTCTCGGAGATCATCCGTGCGGGCATCATGTCGATCGACAAGGGGCAGAGCGAGGCCGGCCGTTCGCTCGGCCTGGGATATCTGCGGACGATGGGATTCATCATTCTGCCGCAGGCTTTCCGCAATGTGCTGCCGGCGCTGGGCAACGAATTCATTGTCCTGCTCAAGGAGACCTCCGTGGCCGGCTACATCGCGCTGATGGACCTGACGAAGGCCGGCGACATCATCCGCAGCCAGACCTATACGGCCTTTCTGCCGCTGCTGGCGGTGGCAGCCATTTATCTGGCGGTCGTCTCTCTCTTCTCCATGCTTCTCGGACGCCTTGAAAGGAGGCTGAAGAACAATGGCTGAACGCGCAGACATCGTTTTTGAAATCCGCGACCTTGTGAAGACCTTTAACGGCCATGCGGCCGTTGACGGCATCAGCACCGATATCCGCCGCGGCGAAGCCGTCTTTGTCATCGGGCCGTCGGGATCCGGCAAATCGACTTTCCTGCGCTGCCTCAACTTGCTTGAGCGGCCGGACGGCGGGGAGATCCGCTTTCACGGCGAGAGCGTGCTGCAGCCCGGGACGGACATCAACCGGTTCCGCGAGCGGGTCGGCATGGTCTTTCAGCACTTCAATCTCTTCCCGCATCTCTCGGTGCTGAAGAATATTACGCTCGCGCCTGTGCTGACGCGCCGCCTGACGCGCCGCCAGGCCGCGCGCAAGGCACTCCAACTGCTGCGCCGCATCGGGCTCTCCGACAAACGGCGGTCCTATCCGACCCAGCTCTCCGGCGGCCAGAAGCAGCGCATCGCCATTGTCCGGGCGCTGGCCATGAATCCCGATGTCATCCTGTTTGACGAGCCGACCTCGGCGCTGGACCCCGAAATGGTCGGAGAGGTGCTCTCGCTGATGAAGCAGCTCGCCGCCGAGGGGCTGACGATGGTCGTCGTCACGCATGAAATCGCCTTCGCCCGCGAAGTCGCCGACCGCATACTTTTCATCGATCACGGCAAAATTGCCGCCGAGGGGTCACCCGAGGCGTTTTTCAACAATCAGTCGAATCCCCGCGTCCGGGAGTTTCTCTCCAAGGTGCTCTGAGGCGTACGGAAAGCGGCCTGCCCGTCTGCAGCGCAGTCCCCGTCCGGGGCTGCGCTGCACTGTTTTCCGGGGTGCCGTTCGGATGCGGCAGGAACTTTCCCGGCGCCTTTTCCGTGTCCGGAGGGGGCGTACGGAATGCTATAATGATGGCAGGAAAAAAGGGCCCGGCCGGATGGCCCGGCCAGGGGCCCCTGAACCCCTCCCATCAAGGAAAGACCCCGCTCATGCGCACGACCCTGCTGACCTGCTGTCTGATAACCTCTGGCCTGCTTATGGCCGCCCCCCGCTTCATCGGCGCCGAAGCCTACGGCGTCCGTCCCGGGCATGAGCTGATCTGGCGCGTTCCGATTTATGCCGCGGAAAAGGTCGAAGCCGTCAGCCTCCCCGAGGGCATTGCCTTTGACGCGGCGCGCCGCGTGCTCCGCGGTACGATTGCCGAGGCCGGCGACTATCCTGTGGTGCTGAAGGCCGCCGGCGAGGGCGAGACGGTCACCCGGACGCTGACGCTCCGCGTCGGCGAAGCCATCTGCCTGGCCCCGCCTATGGGCTGGAACAGCTGGTACTCTTACTCCGAGGCCGTTTCCCAGGAAGGGATTGAAAAGGTGGCCCGTCTCCTCGATTCCACCGGTCTGGCCGATTACGGCTGGTCTTACGTCAATATCGATGACTGTTGGCAGGGGGACCGTCCCGCAGGCAAGGCGTTGCGGAGCAATGCCCGCTTCCCCGACATGAAGGCCATGTGCGAGACCATCCACAGCCTCGGTCTCAAGGCCGGCATCTACACCTCGCCCTGGGTCGGCACCTATGCCGGTTTCCGCGGCTCCTCCTGTGACGCGAACGTTCCGGTCCTCGCGCCCGAAGAGCGCCTCCAGCCCGGCCAGGTGTTCGGGCGCTATCCCGGGCTTCACCGCCTGAAGGCCGACCGTGTCGGCAGCATCTGGATGTTCGACGCCGATGCGAAGCAGTTCGCCGAGTGGGGCTTCGACTACGTCAAGCTGGACTGGAAGCCAAACGACGTGCCGACCGCCGAGAAGATGTTCAGGGGACTGCGCGAAAGCGGCCGCGACATTGTGATGAGCCTTTCCAATTCCGCCCCGCTGAGGAATGCGCCCGCGCTCTCCAAGATCGCCAACCTCTGGCGTACGACCGGCGACATTACCGACACTTGGGAGAGCGTTCGCGCCATCGGCCGCGAACAGATAAAATGGATAACGTTTCGCTCCGAGGGCCACTGGAACGATCCCGACATCCTTCAGATCGGCTGCATCGGTACGCCCAACCGCCCCAACGTGACCTTCCGTCCCAGCGGTCTGAAGCAGCACGAGCAGCATTATCAGATGGCCCTCTGGTGTATGCTTTCCTCACCGCTGCTCATCTCCAGCGACCTGGAAAACATGGCTCCCGAGACGAAGGCCCTGCTGACCGATCCCGACATGATCGAACTCAATCAGAAGTACGCTTCCGCCCCGCTCTCCGTCACCGAGCAGAACAGCCGCTATTTCGTGCTGCGCAAGGATGTGACCGCGTCCCGCAGCGTTTACGGCCTTTTCAACGATTCCGACGCCAAGCAGACCATCGCGCTGCCCGATGGCTCCAGGCATGAGGTCGCACCGCACTGCGCCAAACTCGTTTCGGTCTCCAAGTAAAACCGACAGCGATGCCCCGTCAAAAAGCCGGGACTCCGCACAGAGTCCCGGCTTTTCCGATGCGTTCCGAAAACGAGGCGAAGGGCCCGGGGAGCGCTCAGCGGAGCTTCAGCGCTGCACCCGGGAAGGTAAAGTGCCAGCGGAAGGTCGCGTCGCGGTCAAGGATGAATTCGGGTGTCAGTCCCTTGCCCTGACGGACCTCGCCGTCCTCATAGATCAGCGTCCAGCCGACGGGCGCGGTGAGTTCGCGGGTGTCGAGCGAAAGGGTGTATGTGCTGCCGTCTTCGGTGGTTTCGCCGATGGTTGCATAGCTCTGGCCGACGGAGGGGCTGAGGCTGCATCCCGCGGGGTGAAGGGAGTATCCGGCCCCAGGCCAGAGCGGATGATCCAGCGGCGGATGCGTCCCTTCGGGAGGCAGAACGGTCAGTTTAGCGGAGCCGCCTGTGCCGTCCGCGGGCTGAAAGCGGATGCCGTCGGTATCGGCTGCCGGGGCGTACCAGGAGACCGCTGCCAGGTTGCCGTTGCCGTCCTGCGCGATTCGGGAGGCACGGACGGTGACGGTGTAGGTGCCGGCCGTTGCGTCCGGGATGCGGATGCGTTCGTTGGTATTGAGCGCATCGCCACAGGAAAAGGTCTCCCCTGACGGAGTCCGGAGCATGAGGTCGTAGTCATTGATGCACTTTGCGGTGTCCGCTGTGACGCCGCCGGTTCCGGCGACCGGGCCGGGTGGGTCAATCCAGGAGAGGACGACGAGCACGTCGGCCGTCCCTGCGGCTGATTCCGGCACGGTGAAGGTGAAAGCGTGGTCCGTGCCGTTTTGGGTGAGTCGGATCCGATCTCTGAAGCCAAAGCGGAGCTTCGGATCCGTCAGGTATTTTGCCGGTCTGAGTGCGCCGAATCCGGTCGTCGTATTGGCTTCGGCGTGAGGTGTATCCGAGGGGTTGTAAGCCGTGAGCGGTTCGGCCATCAGCAGGGTCGCCGAGCGGAGGAGCGCTGCGGAGGGAGCGGGGATTCCGGCCTGCGTCCGCAGGAACTGCCGCAGGCAGACGGCCGTGCCGGAGGCGATGGGAGTGGCCATGGAGGTGCCGCTGTCGGTGCGCACGCCTGCCGTCGGCGCGAGCGAGACGATCCCGTCGCCCGGCGTCAGCAGGAGGGGGCTCCAGCGGCCGTCCGCAGTGCCGCCGTGATTGTATATCCCCGGAGCGGTGCGGGAGGAATTCAGTCTGCCGACACTGAGGATGTTCTTGGCCTGAGTCTGATAAGAGGTCGTCGTCACATTGGAGTTGCCGACGGCAAAAAGCATTAGGGCCTCCGGGTACTCCCAAACGATCCAGTCGATATCGTGCGCTTCGGCGTCGTAGTAGGTCTTTTCACCGTAAATGCCGGAGCCCCAGGAGCAGGAGATGACGTTTGCCCCGTTTGTGATCGGATCGAGGAAACCGTATGTCGAAAAGACCAGCAGCCCCTTTTCGTTTGCCATTTTCTGGAAAAGAAGGCGGGCTCTGGGCGCCATCCCCCTGACCTCGCCGTCCTCCAAACCCTGGGCGCCGATGATTCCGGCCACGTGGGAGCCGTGCGCGCTGGCATTGTTGCCCTGGGTCGGGCCCGCCGCCCAGATTGGGACGGTGGCATGGGTCAGTGCCCCGCGCAAGTCCGGATGAACGGTGCCGTCGGAGCCGCCCAGGGCGTTGTCAATGACGGCAACGGTCTCTCCGTATCCGTCCAGCCCGGGCAGATGGTCGAGTCCCGGGCCGTACGCCAGGTCTGCCCTGGAGGCTGCGGTGAGCAGTGAGATGTCGTGCACGACGTCAACCGCACGGATCGGCAGTCCGGGAGCGTCCAGCAGACGCCTGATCCGCGGGGCCGTGAGACTGCAGGTGACGGCGGGCGGCCACGGGGAGACTACGCAGTCGGGTGAGGCGGAGGCCAAAAAGGCGCGCATGGCCGGGAGGGCCTCCGGAACCGTGAGCTGTATCCGTATCCGGAGAGGGGCGTCATCCCGCAGGCTGCGGAGTGCGGCCGTGAGCCCAAGGGATGCCCGGGATGCCTGCGGTGCGAGGGTGCCCACGGATGCCGGGAGCGCATCTTCGGGAAGATGCGGCGGCAGGAGTACCGTCAGGGTCTTCGGGCCGAGGTGATCCAGAATGCGGATGCCGGCTGCGGCGAGCATTTCGCCGAGCGCGACGTCGGCAGGGTGCCTCAGATTCAGCGTGCGGGCGACGGGCAGATCCGCGGGGAGGGCCGGAGTGCCCCAGCCGTCGGCGTCACCGCGGGGGCTTCGCAGCAGCATGAGCGCAATTGCCGCGGCAGTGAGGACGATGAGGGCCGCTCCGACGGCGTGCGAGGCTTTCATCAAACAGGGGCTCCGGCGGTAAGGGAATCAATGTCCACCCCCATGTCGCGGAGGGGGCGCAGGACGAACTCGCGCGCTTTGGCTCGGGGGTGGGGGAGGGTGAGATCGGGCGTGCCGCGGGTTTCGCCCTGGTAGGCGATCAGGTCGAGGTCGACGGTGCGTGGGCCGTTGCGGACGGTGCGGACGCGGCGGAGGCTGCTCTCGATGTCCAGCAGGCTGCGCAGCAGCGCCTCCGGGGTAAGGTCCGTTTCGACAAGAAGGGCGCCATTGAGGAAGCGGCGGTCGCGGAATTCTTCCGGGACGTCGACGGGGTCGGTGTCGTAGCGGGGGGATTGGCGCAGGATGCGGGTGCCGGGCAGGGCCGAAAGCGCGGCGACCGCGGCGTCGAGATGTGCGCCGCGGTCGCCGAGGTTGGAGCCCAGAGCTATGGCTGCCTGTGCCATCAGCCTTCGAATCCGAGGACGTGCCGCATGGTGTAGCGCCCAGGCGCGCGGCCCAGAAGCCAGCGGGCGGCCTTCAGGGCACCCTTGGCAAAGGCGGCGCGGGAGGAGGCCTTGTGGGTAATCTCGACGCGTTCCTCGTCGGCGGCGAACATGACGGTGTGGTCGCCGACGACGGAGCCTCCGCGGAGGGCGTGGATGCCGATCTGGCCCGCGGGGCGTTCGCCGACGATGCCTTCGCGGCCGTAGCAGACCACGTCATTCAGGCTGACGCCGCGGCCTTTGGCGAGGGCCTGGGCGAGGCCGAGGGCCGTGCCGCTGGGGGCATCCTTCTTGTGGCGGTGGTGCATTTCGACGATTTCGGCGTCGTAACTTTCGTCCAGCACGGCGGCGGCGCGCTCGACCAGGGCCAGGAGGAGATTGACGCCGAGGGAGAAGTTCGGCGCGAAGCAGATCGGGATGGACTTGGCGGCTTCGCCGACGGCGGCCAGCTCGGCGGCATCGAGGCCGGTGGTGCCGAGGACGTAGGCCTGACGGCAGCGGACGGCGTTGGCGAGGTTGGGGATGACGCAGGTGTGGAAGGTGAAGTCGATGACGGCTTCGGCATTCTCCGGCCAGGCGTCGGTGAAGCGGATGTCACCGCAGGCCGGCGTCCCGATGAGGGGGTGACCGGGGGCTTCGGTGACGGCGACGATGTTCAGCCCCTGTTCGCGGGCACAGTCAATCAGCATCCGGCCCATGCGGCCGGCTCCGCCGAGAATCGCAACGTTCATGCAGGCTCCTTTCGGATTCAGATCAGGCCGAGATCGGCCAGGCAGGCGCGGATACGCCCGGTGTTAGCCTCGTCGGGCTCGCAGAGCGGCAGGCGGTAGGAGAGCTCGATCTTGCCCATCATCGCCAGGGCGGCCTTGACGGGGATCGGGTTGGTGTCGCAGAACATCGTTCCGAAGAGCCCGTAGTAGCGGCGGTGAAGCTTCAGGGCGCCGGCAAAGTCGCCTTCGGAGGCAAGCCGGACGAGTTCGCTCATTTCCTTCGGGATGACGTTGGAGCAGACGGAAATGACGCCGGCGGCGCCGACGGCCATCATCGGCAGGGTCAGCCCGTCGTCGCCGGAGAGAACGGTCAGATCGGGGCAGAGGTGCTTGACTGCACTGACGCGGTCAACGGAGCCGGCGGCTTCTTTGATGGCGCAGACGTTGGGGTGCTTGGCCAGGCGTGCGACCACGGGGAGGGGAATCTCCCTGGCGCTGCGGCCGGGAATATTGTAGAGCACCACGGGGACGCCGAGGTCGGCGACGGCGGAGAAGTGGCGGTAGAGCCCTTCGGCATTGGGCTTGTTGTAATAGGGCGTGACCTGGAGGGTGGCGTCGACGCCGATGCCGATGACTTCGCGGGTCAGGCGGAGCGCTTCCTCCGTGGAATTGGCGCCGGTGCCGGCGATGACCTGGGCTTTGCCGTTGACGGCCTCGACGGCGGCCTCGATGACCTTCAGGTGGTCGGCCTCGTTGAGGGTGGGGGATTCGCCGGTGGTGCCGACGGGGACGACGCCCGCAACGCCTTCGGCAATCTGCCACCGGATGAGGTCGCGCAGGGCACCGTAATCAACCTTGGTGCCGTCTTTGCTGAAGGGCGTGACGAGCGCGCTATAAACACCTTTGAGCTGAACCATGGGAGTCTCTCCTTGAATTAAACGTCGGTGTTGTCGACGACAAGATTGTCCAGGATGTACTGACGGCGCTCCTGGGTGTTGGCCCCCATGAAGAACCGGAGCGTTTCCTGAACGTAAAGATCGTTGTGGACGTTGACCGGGGTCAGGCGGATGCCTTCGCCGATGAAGTCCTTGAATTCCTTCGCGTTGATTTCGCCGAGGCCTTTGAATCGGGTGATCTCGGCCTTGGCGCCGCAGGCTTTGACGGCGTCCTCGCGCTCGCGGTCGTCATAGCAGTAGAAGGTCTTCTTGCTGTTGCGCACGCGGAAGAGCGGGGTCTCAAGGATGAAAAGGCGGCCGTCTTTGATGACGTGGTCAAAGAACCGGAGGAAGAACGTGATCAGCAGGTTGCGGATGTGGAGCCCGTCGACATCGGCATCGGTCGCCAGAATGACTTTGCCGTAGCGGAGGGTATCCGGGGTCTGCTCGATGCCGAGCGTCTGGACGAGGTTGTAGAACTCGACATTCTTGTAGATGGCGTCGCGCTTGAGATCGCAGACATTGAGCGGCTTGCCGCGCAGCGTAAAGACGGCCTGAGTCTGGGTGTCGCGGCAGGTCTTGACGGTGCCGCCTGCCGAAAGGCCCTCGACCAGAAAGATCATCGTCTCCTCGCCGGTGCCCTTGAGCTTGTTGAGGTGGCGCTTGCAGTCCGTCAGCTGCGGGACGCGCACGGCCACCGACTTGGTGCGCTCGCGGACCAGCTTCTTCACGGCCGAGAGCTCGGCGCGAATCTTGGCGGTCTCCTCGATCTTGTTGATCAGGCGCTGGGCATCCTCGGGATGGCGGTGAAGTTCGTCCTCGACGACGCGGCGGATCTCGGCGACCAGTTCGGCGCGGATTTCGGGATTGCCGAGCTTGTTTTTCGTTTGGCTCTCAAAGACCGGTTCTTTCAGGCGGATGGCCACGGCGGCCACGATGCCGTCGCGGGCGACGTCTCCGTCGTAACGCTTTTTGGCGAATTCCTGAATGCCGCGGAGGAAGCCTTCCTTGAAGGCGGTTAGGTGGGTGCCGCCGTCATTGGTGTACTGGCCGTTGACGAAGCTGTAGTAATCCTCGCCCATGTGGTTGGTATGGGTGAAGGCGATTTCAAGCATTTTGCTGCGGAAGCAGATCGGCTCGTAGAGCTGCTCCATGCCGGCTTCGGCGTGTATCAGGTCGGTCAGGCCGTTTTCCGAGACAAAGGTCTCGCCGTTGAGCTCGAGGGTCAGTCCCGCATTGAGATAGGCGTACATACGCAGGCGGCGCTGGACGTGCTCCTCGCGGAAGGCGAACTTCGGGAAAATCTCGGTGTCGGGAAGGAACTCAATCAGGGTGCCGTTGCGCTCGCGCGACTCGCCCTCGTGGCTCTCGGTCAGGCGGCCGCGGGCGAAGTTGGCCTCGAAGAAGCGTCCGTCGCGGGTGGAGCGGACGCGGAAGCGCTCAGAGAGGGCGTTGACGGCTTTGGTGCCAACGCCGTTCATGCCGACGGAGAACTGGAAGACGTCGTCGTTGTACTTGCCGCCGGTGTTCATCTGGGAGACGCAGTCGATGACCTTGCCCAGCGGAATGCCGCGGCCGTAATCGCGGACGGAGACCTCGCCGGTGGCATAATTCAGGCGGATGACGCAGCGCTTGCCGAAGCCCATCGTAAATTCGTCGATGGCGTTGTCGATGACTTCCTTCAGCAATATATAGATGCCGTCTTCATACTGGGACCCGTCGCCCTTGCGGCCGATATACATGCCGGTACGCAGGCGGATATGCTCCAAGGGGTCCAGTGTCTGAATCCGGTCTTCGGTATAGGCTGCGGGTTGTCTTGCCATTCGGTTCCTTCGTTGATTTGGCTCGCTAGTATAGCAAATCCCGTACGCATGGTATCCCCCTGCCGTCCGTGAAGGCCGCGCGGCCGACGCCGCACGGAAAACGCTTCCCATTTTCCCACCAATCCTCTATACTTTCCTCAATGATTCGATGAGGCGCCGATTGGTGTCGGCGATGAAGCGGAGGAAATTATGCCTAATTTGACGATTCTCAACGGCGATGAAATCAGCAAAACCTACGAGTGGACCGCGGATACCATCCGCATCGGCCGCCATGGGGCCAACGATTTCGTCATCAATAACGCGTCCGTCTCCGGCGAACATTGCATTATCGAGCGTTGTGAAAACGGCTGGCGGGTCAAGGATCTCGATTCCACCAACGGCACGCGGGTGAACGATCAGCGTGTCACTATGGCCACGCTCCACCGCAACGACGTCCTCTCCCTCGGCGACATCTCCCTCTCCGTCCGTGGCGACGACGTGCCCGAGGCCGACCTTGGCCACTCCGAGGCCGCCGACAGCATTCCGCGCACGACCATCGTCATGCGTCCCCCGACTGCCTTCCGCGGTGCCGAGGGTTTCCGTCAGAAATCCGAAAGCAAGCGCTTCCTGAACGCGCTTATCATCCTCGGCGTCATCGCTGTCTTGGTGCTGGCTTTCCTGCTGATCAAACAGTTACTCTTCTGATTCTTGGCGGAATGCGGCGCGGTTTCACGCTGATAGAACTGCTGATCGTGCTGGTCATCATGGCCGCGGTGATGACGATTGTCATTCCCTCTTACTCGGCTATGGCGTCTGTGCAGATTTCTCACGCGGCGCAGGACTCCCTTCGGATCCTGCGCTACGCGCGCAATATGGCCCTGCAGACGCAGACGCCCATCACCATTACCTTCTCTCCCGGCCAAATCCGCCTGGAGGCCGTCGCCGATACCCGCCCTCAGCTCACCTATACCGTCGCCGAGGCGGAACCCGAGACCTCCTCCATTGTCCGCTCCGGACACAGGACCGCGGAGGTCGAGGAGGACGAATCCAAACCCAAGGCCACCTCGGCGAAGGATACGGCCGCCGTCCAGGGCGGCACCATCGAGGAGATCGGCATTACCCGTCGCTATGACCGCGTCGCCTTCGCCTTCGAGGGCTACGATGACACCGTCGGCGAGGCCCTTCGCGGTCACCCTGCCGATAACATCGACGAGAATGCCGGGACCTTTTCCATTACCGTCCGCACCAACGGCACCGTTCGCCCCTTCACCCTGCGCATCTACGACCGCGGGGGCGACGGCACCGGCGGTGACCTGGTCCGCTTTGACTTCCTCTGCTCCGGCACCATCGACGAGGCCTGATGTCCAAACGCCGCACCTACGCCCCACGCGTCGCGCGACCCGTCCACGGCGGGTTGCGGCTCCAGCAATCCCGACGCACCCTCTGGTGGCGCCGCCGCTGGATTGAATTCTTAGAGGGTCTCCACATGGGTGCCCGCCTCGGCCGCGGACGCAATTACGCCCAGTGCGGCCAGGTCACATCCCTTACTGTCGCCCCCGGCCGTCTCGAGGCCACCGTTCAGGGTGCCGAGGAGGAACCCTACGTGCTCTCCGTCTCCATGGACGAACTCCCCGCGGCCGCTGTCCGCCGCATTCTTGAGGCCGAACCCACCTACGCCGCGCAGCTCTACGCGCGCGTCGTCCCCATGGCCTTCGAGGCCGCTCTCCAGCGTGAGGGGCTCTCCCTCTTTCCCAAGACCCGCGACGACCTGCGCGTCGACTGCTCCTGCCGCGACTGGTCAAAACCCTGCAAGCATGTGGTCGCGGCCCTCTATCTTTTCATTGACGCTCTCGCCGCTACCCCCCAATATCTTCTGCGCTTCCGCGGCATCGCCTTGGAAGAACCCGACACCGTCCCCTCCCGTCTCGTTCTCCCGCGCGCGGCCGTCGCCGCGCTGCGGCCCGCCGTCGGCACGGCCTTCGTGCCGCGTCGCCTCGGCTCATTCCCGTACTGGCGCGGTTCGGACGATCTCACCAAGACCCTCGAAACCGTCTATCGCCGCGCGGCCGCGTCAGCCTCCGTCGCCGCGGCGTCCTTTACGGCCGACTTCGCCTTTCCGGAAGACTGAAGCCGATCGGAGGATTTTCGCCATCACTCCCCCATTCAAAGGATATCGCCATGTTTGCCTTCAACCACTTCAACTTCAACGTCCTCGACTTGGACCGCAGCCTCACCTTTTACCGCGATGCGCTCGGCCTGACGCCCGTCGGCGACGAAATCAGGGCCGCTGACGGCTCCTTCCGCATCGTCTACCTCGGTGACGGCCGCACCGACTTTCGCCTAGAGCTTACTTGGCTTCGCGACCGTAAGACCCCCTACAATCTCGGCGATCTCGAGTATCACCTGGCCATGATGGCCGATGACTACGAGGCTGCCCACGCCAAGCACGGTGCCATGGGCTGTATCTGCTACGAAAACCCTGCCATGGGCATTTACTTCATTACTGACCCGGACGGTTACTGGATCGAAGTCATCCCGCCGAAGGCCAGGTAAGCCCTCCGCGTCATGAAAAGGAGATCAACCATGATCTACGATATCGTCATTCTCGGCAGCGGCCCGGCCGGCTGCACCGCCGCCATCTACGCGGCCCGCGCGGGCTTCCGCCTCCTCGTCCTTGAGGGTATGCAGCCCGGCGGACAGCTTACGCAGACCACCGATATCGAGAATTATCCAGGTTTCGAGCAGGGCATCAACGGTTACGATCTCGTCGTCACCATGCGCCGTCAGGCCGAACGTTTCGGCGCCGTTTTTGAGACCGACGAATGCACGGGCGGCGACTTCACCGGCGACATCAAGCGCCTTGAAACGATGGTCAATGGCACGATCGAGGCCAAGGCCGTCATCCTTGCGACCGGCGCCTCGGCCCGTTGGCTCGGCATCCCGAGCGAACAGAAGCTGATAGGTCACGGTATCTCAGGCTGCGCGACCTGCGACGGTGCCTTCTTCCGCGGCAAGGACGTCGCCGTCATCGGCGGCGGCGACACCGCCTGTGAGGATGCCCTCTTCCTCGCACGTCTCTGCCGCAAGGTCATCATGGTTCACCGCCGCGACACCTTGCGCGCCTCCAAGGTCATGGCCGACCGCGTGCTCTCCACGCCCAATATCGAAATGGCCTGGAACAGCGTCGTCGAGGAGATTACCGATCCCGCCGCCGGCACCGTCACCGGCATTGTCCTCAAGGACGTCCGCGACGGATCCCTGCGTACGGTCCCCGTCGACGGCGTCTTCGTCGCCATCGGCCACACGCCCAATACCGGTTTTCTCAAGGGCCTCGTCGGCTTGACCCCTGCCGGCTATATCGATATCCGCCCCGGCATGCGCACCTCTGTCCCTGGCGTCTTTGCCGCGGGCGATGTCCAGGACCCCCATTACCGGCAGGCCGTCGTGGCCGCCGGCGCGGGCGCCGCGGCCGCTTTGGAGGCTGAGCGTTTCCTCATGCATTGACCTCCGGGCGCTTTTTAGATACACTTCCGAAGTTTATTTGTACAGAACAAGAAGGATAAGACCTCATGTATACCGCTTCAGATCTCAAAAAGGGCCTCAAGATTATGTTCGAAGATCAGCCCTGGATCATCACGGACTTCGACTTCTCCAAGCCGGGCAAAGGCCAGGCTATCTACAACTGCAAGCTCCGCAACATGCTCAACGGTTCCGGCAAGAGCTGCTCGTTCCGCTCCAACGACCGCTTTGAGAAGCCTGATCTCGCGCAGACCCCCCTCGTCTTCTCCTACGAAGACGCCGGCACCTACGTCTTCAACGACGCCGACTACAACGAAATCCGCGTCACCAAGGATATCCTCGGCGACAAGACCTACTTCCTGACCGACGGCATCGAAGTCGACGCCCTCCTTTACCAGGACGCCGTGATCGACATCGAACTCCCCTCCTTCATCGAGCGCAAGGTCATCAAGTGCGACCCCGGCGTCCGCGGTAACACTGCTGCCGGCAAGGTCACCAAGCCCGGTACCGTCGAGGGTGGTTACGAACTGCCCGTGCCGCTCTTCATCAATGAAGGCGACATCATCCGCATCGACACCCGTACCGGCGAATATGCCGACCGCGTCAAGGCCTAAGGCCTGCTTCCCAACGTAAAGGCAACAGCCATGGCGAAAGAGCTTCCGAATCTCAAAGATGTCTCGCGCGTTCCCGAGGAACTCGTTCCGGTCGTGCAGTGGTGGCAGGATCGCGGTCCCAAGACGGTGATCATCGTCGCCGTCGTGTTGGCCGTCTGCGGTCTGGCGGTCTATCTCTGGGGCCGCGCCGAGCGTTCCGCCGATACGGCGGCCATCGCCCTCCCGGCTTCCGAGACGGCCGACGCTTTCCTCCGCGTTGCTGACCTCGGCACCGATGCCGCGCCTCTGGCCCGGCTCGATCTTGCCCGCGCCTACTACTCGGCCGGCGACTTCGAGGAAGCGCTTAAGGTCTATGACGCCGCGCTTGACGCCCTGAGCGGTGAGCCCGCCCTCCGCGACATCGCCGTCGTCGGCCGCGTTTGTGCCCTTGAGGCCCTCGGCCGTACTGACGAAGCCCTCGCGGCCGTCGCCGAAGCCGAGCCTGCCATCATCGGCACCGAGCCCGTCCATTACCTCGCCGGTGAACTCATCCTGGCCAAGGCCCGCCTGCTTTGCGCCAAGGGTGACAAACCAGCCGCCAAGGCCGCTCTTGCGCCTTTGACCGGCGCCGCCGAAACTGACATCCTCGGCCGCTATAAGGGCCGCGCCGAACGTACCGTCCGCATCATCGACGCGTACACTGGTGAGAAGGGCCTCTTCGAGCTGGCCGGCGCCTCTGCCACCCCCGGCACTCCCGTTGCCGAGACCGCTCCCGCGGCTGAGCAGCCCGCCGCTCCGGCCACGGCTCAGTAAGCGCTCCATGGCACACAAAAAGGCACCCGCAATTGCGGGTGCCTTTTTGTGTGTAAGGTAAGCCAGTCTGTACAAGGTAGGCCAGTCTGAGTTATGAGCAACCTCCCAGTACGGGGCCGTATGCTGGGTGGTGTGGGCGGTCGGCGGGGGTAACCCGCCGACTACCCGCTCGCTCTCCGCGCTCAACGCGGAGAGATGACGAATTCGAAGGTGTAGGCCTTCCCGGATTTCGGCCGTACGTGGTCAAACGGCCGGGCTCCCCAGGAGTCGACGCCGCCGACACCCATCTGGATGAGGTCGATGTTGACGGTGTTCTCGTCGCTGACGGCCCACTGATAGGGGTGGGGACGGCTGTCGTCACCCAGAGTTTCCTGCGTCCAGGGCCAGACGTTGAAATTGAAGAGCGGCTGTCCGTAGATGCTCAGCTGCGGACCGGAGGGCCCGGCCGTAAGCGTCAGCCGGCGGACATCGGTGCGGTAGCCGATCTCGGTATTCTGAATGTAATGGGAGGCATTCAGTTCGCTGTCCGGATCTTCGGGATTGCGGACCGGTTTCTCGTAAAGGCCGACGTAGGCGCTTTCCCGACGGTCCGTCATGCTCTCGTGGGGGCCACGGCCGAACCAATTGACGGTATTCAGCGCTTTCGGAGCCGTAAAGGTGAGGCCGATGCGCGGGATTTCCGGAGCTCCGGCGGGCGGGTCAAAGTTCAGGGTGACCGTGATGAGGCCATTTGTGCCGAATGTGTAGCGCAGGCGGGCTGTGGCTCTTTTGCCGGCGTTGCCCGTGACCGGGAGCTCAAAGTCCGACGTGACGGTCTTGACGGCATCGCCGGTGACGGAGAAGGAGACGCATTTGGCGTTCTTCCCGGCGTCACGCCAGATGCCGCAGCTGCGGGCCATGTCGTAGCCGCGGTCATTGTCGGTCGGGGCACGCCAGAAGTTGAGCCTTACGGGCGAGAGAATCAGCTGCTCACCGCGGACATTCAGGCCGGTCAGCAGGCCGGAGGCGCAATCGAATACGGCGGAGACACCGCCGTTTCCGGAGAGGGTGACGGTGCTGCCGTCCTCGGCCTCGGCGGCATCCCAGCGGTGCATCATCAGCGGCACGGCGATGACGGCGGCTTCGACCGGGCCTTTGGCAAACTGTTCGTCGGCGACGAGGACCTCCTCCTCAAGGGGTGCCGGATCATCGTAGGCGCGAACGGTCAGGAAGCGCTCGCCGGGGCCATCGGCATCCTTGGCCTGCCATCCCTTCAGGCGGACGGCAACCGATTCGCCGGGTTTCAGCGCTTCAAGCGCATCGTCCAGCTCGCCTTCGGCGATGATGCCGTGGGGGCCCGTCAGTACCCATGACGCGTCGATTCCTCCCAAATCCCGGAAGGTGAAGGCATTGGTTACCGTCACGGTGCCCGTGCTCCAGTTGATGTCGGAGAAAAGGATATTCTGATGGACTTTGCGCACGTCATAGGCACCCGGGTGCCACTTGTGTTCGGCCGACAGCAGGCCGTTGCAGCAGAAATTGTCGTCGTTCGGCTTATCTCCGAAGTCTCCGCCGTACGCCAGGAAGCGTGTCTTCCCGTCTTCGGCGGTTTTCCACAGGCCTTGGTCGCGCCAGTCCCAGATAAAGCCGCCCTGCGCGGCCGGATAGCGCTCGACGTTGTCCCAGTACGCCCGGAAATCGCCGGTGGAGTTGCCCATGGCGTGGGCATACTCGCAGAGGATAAAGGGCTTGGCGGGATTGTTGGCCGTGTAATGCTGCTGGTTTGCCGGCCAGGCGTACATTGGGCACATGATATCGGTCTCGGCAGCATTGGCAGCCGCGGCGCGCTCGTACTGGACGGGTCGGGTCGGGTCAAGCGCTTTGACCAGGCGGTAGGCGGCGCGAAAATTGTCGCCGAATCCGGCTTCGTTGCCGAGTGACCAGACGATGACCGAAGGATGGTTGCGGTCGCGGAGGACCATCCTTCCGTTGCGTTCCAGATGCTGGGTGCGGAAATCCGGGCGGTGCGCCAGAGAGTCGGCGCCGTATCCCATGCCGTGGCTTTCAATATTGGCCTCGTCGACCAGGTAAAAGCCATATTTGTCGCAGAGATCGTACCATTCCGAGACGTTCGGATAGTGGCAGGTGCGGACGGCATTGATGTTCAGCTTTTTCATCTCACGCAGATCGGCCAGCATCTGTTCGCGTGTCACGGTATAACCGGAGGCCGGTTCCATCTCGTGGCGGTTCACACCTTTGACGAGAATTCGGCGGCCGTTGATTTTCAGTTGGGCGTCTTCAATCGTGACGGTGCGGAAACCGACCTGTCTGGCGATATATTCGGTTGTGCCGCCGGAGGTGACCGTGAAGAGCAGGGTGTAGAGATTGGGCTCCTCGGCGTTCCAGGTCTTGACATTCGGGACGGTGATGCTGCCGTCCTTCAGATCGCCGACCTTGCTGTCTCCGTCGTAGAGGGCCATGGAGACCTGTGCGTCGCCCTCCGTGTCGGTTTTGACGGACAGCGTGCCGCTGCCGCCCTCAAGCGTTGTGACGGCCGCGTAATCCCGGATCCCGGCCTTTTTTTCGCCGTACAGCCAGACGCTGCGAAAGATGCCGGAGAGCCGCCAGAAATCCTGGTCTTCCAGATAGGAGCCGTCGCACCAGCGGTAAACCTCGACCGCCAGCGTGTTCCCGCCGGGCTGCAGGGCCTCGGTGATGTCGAATTCCGCCGGCAGGCGCGAATCCTCGCTGTAGCCGATGGCCTTCCCGTTGACCCAGACGTACATGGCCGACGCGACGCCTTCGAAATGCAGGATGACCCGGCGGCCCTCCCATGTCGTCGGCACCTCAAAGGTCCGCAGATAGCTGCCGACGGGATTGGGATACTGTGCAATGGTGAAGTGCTCCGGCTGCGGGATCATAATCCGCGGGGGCTCATGGCGGTGCGGATAGGGGATATTGGTGTAAATCGGCGGGTCGTAATCACCCTGCAGCTGCCAGCACGACGGTACGGCAATCGTCCCCCAGCCGGTGGCATCGAAGCCGGGCCTCCAAAAGTCCGTGGGGCGCTCGGAGGGTTGGCGGGCCCAGTGAAAGCGCCAATCGCCGTCAAGCATCAGGATATACGGCGAGGCCTCCCGCGTAAGGTCCAGATCAGCGAATTCAAGCGCTTCGGCTGGGCTGTCAAAGGGGGTGAGCAGAGAGCGCGAGGGCAGACGGTTGCGCTGCGAGACGTACGGATTTTCCCAGTCCGGCAGGGTACTGTAGGATTGCGGACTGTATTTGCCGGCGGTCAGGGTGACCCGGTCGACCTGCGGTCCGGCGCCGAAGTCAGGCTGGCGCTGGGCGAAGGCGCACAGGACCGCACCTGCGGCAATGCAAAGAGTCAGATTCTTCATGGGAGGATCCTTTCGGTGACGGTTGCAATCAAGACGCAGGCATTATAAACAGCCCCGGAAACGACGTAAAGCGTGTCATGTTCCCGTTCGGGACTCCGAAACCGCCGTCGGCATGCCGGTAGGTTTGTGGTAAAATGCGGCCGAAAGAGGACAGTTATGAAAACCGAGATTCTCCCTTCGCTTCTGGCGGCTGATCCCGGCACGCTTGCCGACGAAATCCGCCGCGTTGCCGCTTCAGGGGCAGACGCCCTTCACCTCGATGTCATGGACGGTCACTTCGTGCCCAACCTGAGCTTCTCTCCGGATACTGCGGCTCTTTGCCGCCGCGTACTTCCCGAGGGATTCCCCATCAATACCCATCTGATGATTACCAATCCAGGAGACTATGCCGTCCGCTTTGTCGGCAAAGGCTCGACGACGATACAGTTCCATCTGGAGCTTGATGTCAATGTCCGCGCCTTGGCCGCGGAGATCCATGCCAGCGGCGCCCGGGTCGGTCTGGTCATCAATCCAGATACGCCCGTTGAGCGCGCGCTGCAGTATGCCGACTGCGCCGACGAAGTGCTCTGCATGACGGTTTTCCCGGGATACGGCGGCCAGGCTTTCATTGCCGATGTCCTGCCCAAGGTCGAACGCCTCCGGGCCCGTTTCCATTGGCTTGATATTATGGTCGACGGCGGGGTCAATGCCGAAACTGCCGTCCTCGCCGCCAAAGCCGGAGCCAATCAGTTTGTTGCCGGCTCCTATCTGTTTGCCGCCGAAGACATGGCTGCGGCCGTTGCCGGTCTGCGCAGCCGCATCGACGGCGTCCGTGGAGTCTGACCATGCTCCTGTCGAAAGCCTCCCGTGAGCTGGCCCTACTGCCGGTGGGTTCGCTGTTGTTGCGTTATTCCGTCCCGGCTGTGCTCGGGATGCTCGTCATGGCCCTTTACAACGTGGTCGACCGTCTGTATATCGGCCGTTGTGTCGGTCCTGACGGTCTGGCCGGTTTCGCCCTGACCTTCCCCCCGATGATGGTGATGCTGGCCTTCGGCCTGCTCTTCGGCGTCGGCACTGCTACGCGGATATCCATTGCCATGGGGCAGGGCAAGCGCCGGGTCGCCCAATGTTATCTCGGGCAGGCCGTCTGCGTTTACCTTATCCTCTCGTTTGTCGTCTATCCCGTTGCGGCGCTCTTTTTGGACCCGATTCTGTACGCCACGGGCGGCACGCCGACGACCATTCCCATTGCCAAGGAGTATTTGCAGATTGTCTTTTACTGTGCCATCCTGCAGTATCTTGGCTTTGGCCTCAATCATACCATCCGGGCCGAAGGGTATCCCGGAAAGGCTTTGGTTACCATGTTGGTCGGAGCCGTCGGCAATGTCATTCTCGACCCATTTTTCATTTTCGATGAGGTGCCGCTGGGGTTTGTCACCCTTCCCGGACTGGGGCTAAAGGTTGAGGGCGCGGCGTGGGCTACGGTCATTTCCCAGGGTATATCTTCGGCTTGGGTTCTCCTCCATTTCCTGCGTCCGGGCGCTCAGATTCGCCTTGGTCTGGGCTATATCCGGATTTACGGGAAACTCATCTGGAAAGTCATTTTTGTCGGGCTTCCTCCCTTTTCCATCAATCTCGTCGGCAGTGCCATCAATGCTCTTTACAATATTCTCTTCCGCAGCCATGCCGAAAATGAGGAGGCCGCCAAGCTGGCCATCGCGACCATCAGTATCGTCATGACCGTGCAGATGCTTATCGGTATGCCTGTCCTCGGCGTTGCCCAGGGTATGCAGCCCATCCTTGGCTTCAACTACGGCGCGAAGAATTACGCCCGTATCCGCCGGACGTTCAATCTGGCCATGTTCCTCGGCGGTGTCTACATTGCCGTTATGACGGCCGTCGTTCTGATTCTGCGCGAACCCATCTTTGCTCTTTTCTGCAAGGAGGAGCTCGCTGCCGCATTGATGGACTATGGCCCTGTGCGCATGGCCATCTTCTTCTCCTTCTTTTTCCCCGTCGGTTACGCCATCATTGTCGGGCACTACTTTCAGAGCCTCGGCCGCGGCGGCGTCAGCCTGCTCATGAGCCTGTCGCGCCAGTGCCTGATTCTGGTGCCGCTGATGCTCATTCTGCCGGTCTTTCTGGGGCCCGTCGGCGTGTGGTGGGCGGCCCCTGCCTCCGATCTGCTTTCTTCGCTGGTCGCCCTGCTGATACACCTGGCCGAACGTCGGCGGATGGCGAGGCTTGAGGCTGATCTGCTGCTGCGCTGAATTGCCTCTGCGCGCCTCGTCGGGCTGTAACCAAGCGAAAAGGGGATGCCGGTTTCCCGGCATCCCCTTTTCCTGTATCCGCCGGGCTTAGGCCTGCGTGGCGAATTCGTAAGCGTTGCGGAAGAGTCTCATCCACGGGCCCTCCTCGCCGCCGGCGAAGGTGCCGTCGTCGTACGAGAGCTGGACAGCGCGGAAGCTACGCTCGGGATGCGGCATCAGGATCGTCGCACGGCCGTCTTCCGAGGTGAATCCGCAGAGGCCGCCTGCCGAGCCGTTCGGATTCCAGGGATAGGTCTCCGTAGGTTGCCCCTTGCCGTCGACAAACCGGAGCGCCTGCACGGCTCGGGCGGCATCGGCTTCCGATTCGAAGCCGACACGGCCTTCGCCGTGGGCGACGGCGATCGGCAGACGGCTGCCGGCCATGCCCTTAAGCAGCACGCTTGGGGACTCCAGGACTTCCAGCATGCAGAAGCGGCCCTCGAACTGTTCGGAGCGGTTCCGCAGGAAGCGCGGCCAATGTGCGGCGCCGGGGATGATATCCTTGAGCTGCGAGACCATCTGGCAGCCGTTGCACACGCCCAGCGTGAAGGTGTCGGGACGCTCGAAGAAGGCCTTGAACATTGCCTTGAGCTCCGGATTGAACAGAATGCTGCGCGCCCAGCCCGATCCGGCCCCGAGTACATCGCCGTACGAGAAGCCGCCGCAGGCCACAAGCCCCTTGAAGCCGTCCAGCGTAATGCGGCCCCCGAGCAGGTCGGTCATGTGCACGTCGATCGCCTCAAATCCGGCCAGCGTGAAGGCCGCGGCCATCTCAATGTGGCCGTTGACCCCCTCCTCGCGGAGAATGGCAATCTTCGGTGTCGGTCCTCCGTGCTTTACGGCCGGTGCATTGAGCGTCCAGGTCGCTTTGTAGTTCAGACCGGGATCGTCCGTCATGGATGCGATATCGAATTCCTGCTTCGCGCAGAGCGGGTTGTCGCGGAGCGCCTGCATACGGTAGGTCGTCTCCGACCAGACCGACCGGACCGAAGCCAGTGTCTCGTCTAGTGCCGGTTCGTCATTGACGGTGATCTGCAGTACCGGATCATCCTGTACAAGTCCAATCCAGTCGCCCGCGATGCCGTGGGCCGCAAGCACGCCGGCCACCGCCTCGGCATTCTCTTCGGCCACCTGAAGCACGGCGCCGAGTTCTTCGCAGAAAAGCGCCGCCAGCGGATCGGCGCCAATCAGATTTACGGCCACGCCGCGTCCGCCGGAGATGGCCATTTCCGCGAGCGTCACTGCGACGCCGCCGTCGGAGCGGTCATGGTAAGCGAGAAGCAGACCGCGCTCCACAAGCTCCTGCATCGCCTCATAGAAGGCGCGCACTTTCAGCGGGTCCTCCATGTCCGGCACCGTGTCGCCGATCTGATTGTAGACCTGCGCGAGCGCCGAGGCGCCGAGGCGCTGCCTTCCGCCGGCCAGGTCGACCAGCATCAGGCGCGAGGTCCCGGGCTTCAGGTCGGGCGTGACATCTTTGCGCGCGTCGGTGACGGTTGCGAAGGAGGAGACAATCAACGAGAGCGGGCCGATCTGACGGTGCTCCTGCCCCTTCGAATCGGTCCAGACCGTCCGCATGGAGAGCGAATCCTTGCCGACCGGAATGCAGACCCCCAGTTTCGGGCAGATGTCCATGCCTACGGTTTCGACCGTATCGAAGAGGCGGGCATCCTCGCCCTCTTCGCCGCAGGCTGCCATCCAGTTCGCCGAGAGCTTGATCGTGCCGATCGGACCGATTGGGGCCGAGGCCAGCTGTAGAATGGCTTCGCCGATAGCCATGCGGCCCGATGCCGGAGCGTCGACGATGGCGATCGGCGTGCGCTCGCCCGTCGCCATGGCTTCGCCCGTGGTTGTCTGATACCCCGTCACGGTGACGGCATGGTCGGCCACGGGCAGCTGATAGCGGCCGCACATCTGGTCGCGGTGTACCATGCCGGTAATCGTGCGGTCGGTGATGGTCACGAGGAAGGTCTTGTTGGCCACAGCCGGGAAGCGCAACACGCGCCTCAGCGCCTCGGCGGGCTCCACGCCCCTGAGGTTGAGCGGTGCCATCGGCAGCTCGACGTGGCGGACGTCGCGCACCATGCGCGGAGGCTTGCCGAGGAGCGTGGAGATGTCCATGTCAATCGGGTTGTCGCCGAAGTGGTCGTCATGAAGCACCATACGGCCGTCGTCGCGTGTCTCGCCGATGAAGGCCACCGGGCAGCGTTCGCGTTCGCAGAAGCTCTCGAAGAGAATTCGGTCTTCGGCGCGGATGGCCAGGACGTAACGCTCCTGGGCTTCGCAGCACCAAATCTCCATCGGGCTCATCGACAGCTCTTCGTTGTGCACCTTGCGGAGTTCAAAGTCCGCGCCCGTCGCCTCGACCAGTTCGGGGCAGCCGTTGGAGAGACCGCCGGCGCCGATGTCGTGGAGGGAAAGGATGGGATTGGAAGCGCCGAGGGCTACGCAGGCGTCGATGACGCCCTGGCAACGGCGCTGCATCTCGGCGTTGCCGCGCTGCACGGAGTCAAAGTCCAGCTTGGCCTCGTTCGTGCCCGACGCCATCGAGCTCGCGGCGCCGCCGCCCAGACCGATGCGCATCGCCGGGCCGCCGATCTGTACGACAAGCACGCGCGGCGGCACGTCGCGCTTCAGCACCTGGTCGTGGCGGATGTTGCCCATGCCGCCGGCCAGCATGATCGGCTTGTGATATCCCCAGTACTTGCCGCCGGCCGTCTCCTCCAGCGTGCGGAAGAATCCGCACAGCTGCGGACGGCCGAATTCGTTGCCGAATGCCGCCCCGCCCAGCGGGCCCTCGGTCATGATGCTGAGTGCCGGCGCCAGACGCTCTGGGCGCTCGGCGTAATCCTTCTCCCAGGGCTGGAGATAGCCCGGGATACGCAGGTCGCTGACGCAGAAGCCGCAGATGCCCGCCTTCGTGCGCGAACCGATACCGGTCGCGGATTCGTCACGGATTTCGCCGCCTACGCCCGTCGCCGCGCCGGGGTAGGGGGAGATGGCCGTCGGGTGGTTGTGCGTCTCCACCTTCATCAGCATTTCAATCTGATCCTCAGCGAACTTATAGGTGTTGTCCTTCGGGTCGGCTTGGAAGGCCATCGTGCGGAAGCCGTCGATGACGCCGGAATTGTCCTTGTAGGCGACCTGGGTGCCTTCGGGGTGGAGCTTGTGGGTATTCTTGATCATGCCGAAGAGCGACATGTCGCGCTCCCGGCCGTCGATAATCCACTTCGCGTTGAAAATTTTGTGGCGGCAGTGCTCGCTGTTGACCTGGCCGAACATGGTGAGCTCGGTGTCGGTGGGATTGCGGCGGGCTGCGGTGTAGGCGTTGAAGAGGTAATCAATCTCGGGGTCGCTCATTGCCAGACCGATTTCGCGGTTGGCGCGCACCAAGGCGTCGCGGCCCTCGCCGAGCACGTCGAAGGCCTTGCCCTTCGCCGGACGGGCCATGACGAAGAAGTTCGGCAGCTCCCCGGCCATGAAGACCCCCTCGATCATGCGGTCATGGAGGAGATGGATGACCGGGCGGAGTTCCTCGCGCGTCAGGACCTTGCCGTCGCGCGTCACGGCCATGTGCATCGCGTGCTCCACGCGGCGCACCCCGCGCACCCCGCAGTAACGGAAAATATCGCTGGCCTTCGAGCTCCACGGCGAAATCGTTCCCAGACGCGGCGCCACGAAGATACCCTCCGTCGGCAACGCCCTCGTCCCGTCCGCGTCGAGCAGCGTGCACGCCTTGGCGCGCGCCTCGTCGGTCAGATCCGATGAGGTCTGCAGAAGATAAACCCAGGCGGTGGTCGTCTCGCATCCGTCAAATCCGGCCTCGGCCAGGTTCTTCTTCAGTGCATCGAGACGAAAAGAGGAGAGCGCGGTCTGTCCGACCAGAAATTCCGTTGCCATAGTAAGTCCTTTGAAATGAAGGAAGCCGATAACTGTGCAAAAACGTGCGTCCATTCTATCAAAAAGCCCCCTCCGCCGCTGACACGGCCAAGAGAGAGCCTGATGGAAATGGGGCTCGCGTCGTCTTATTCCGCGGCCTGCCGTCGCCGTTTTTTCAGCCTGTCACCCAGCTTTTCCAGCTTCGGCAGGATATGGGCGTAGATGCGCTTCCACGCCGGGCAGAGGAAGGAGAGCGTCCGCGGGTCGGCCGACGGATCGTGGCCGGCCCGGTTCTTGGGGCAGTCCCCCTGACAGTAGCGCAGATAGGGGCATGCGTCGCATTCGGCGTTCCACTGTCGCTTGCGCCCGCCGAAGAAGGTGTGGAAGGGGTGGTCCCACAGCTCTTCCCAATCATTCTCGGTCACGTTCCCCAGCTTCGTCTCCGGCCGCACGAAGAAGTCGCACGGATAAATGTCGCCGTTATGCTCCACCACGAAGTAGGACCGGCAGTCGCAGTCCATCGCGCAGCTGTTGGGCACGCCCGTCAGATAACGCGACACGATGCTGTCAAAGAGCCGCACCGAGATCCTCTCCGCATCGTGGGCATACCATTCGTCAAAGACCGCGCAGATGAAGTCCGCCCACTCGTCGGGTGTGATGGCGTAGCTCAGCAGCTTCCCGGCGCCGTCAAACTCCACGCACTCGATGAACTGCAGGAAGCGCTCGTCCAGCGTGTCGCGGAGATAACGGTACGTCCCCACCGGGTCATGCACGTTGCTCTGCGAGACAAGCGTCAGGATGTTGTGCTCCGTCCCCGCCGCCTTCAGCGTCTCCAGGCCGCGCATCACCATCGCGTGGCTCCCGCCGCCCGCGACATCGGGACGCCCCTCATTGTGGGCAGCCTCCGGTCCGTCGACGCTCACCCCGACCAGGACATGCTCCTGCGTCAGGAACTCCGCCAGCGACGGCGTCATCAGCGTGCAGTTCGTCTGGATGCAGTTCGTGATTTCCGACCCCGGCCGCGCGTAACGCCGCTGCAGTTCCAATAGCTTACGGTAAAAGGCCTCCCCCATCAGCAACGGCTCGCCGCCCTGAAAGGCAAAGGTATGCGCCGGAAAAGGCAAAGCCAGATACCGCCGCACCAACAACGTCAGCGTCCGCTCGTCCATCCGATGGATCGTCCGCTCCGGATAGAGCTCCTGTCGGCCCAGATAAAAACAATACCGACACCGCAGATTGCAATCCGCTCCCGCCGGCTTGATCAGCAACGAAAAGGGTTTCATGCCTGCAGTATAGCAAAGCGCATTTCGTACTTTGCCAAGGTGACACATTCTCGCTCGCTTGCATGGCGCAGTCAGACTCCCCCAAGGCTCATGGTCAGAGCCCATCTGCGGGAGCGATCATTGGCGAGTGTCAGCGAATGAGCCGGTCGAGGCAATGCCCACAGGAGCTTTGGACACTCGGCACGACATGAGACGGAAGTCCCGTCATGGTACGGCGGCGCCTCGACTGATGCGCCCTGCTCGGGAGGTGCAAGCGCGGCGCCGCACATCCTGAGCACCGTCGGGCCTACGCCCTCACCGCTTCCAGCCCACCCTTATTCACAATCGTAATCCTTCCTCTCGTCATCGTCACCAGTCCCGCGTCTCTGAAGCCGCTCAGCAGCCTTGAGATCACCTCCCGCTGTGTCCCCAGATGATGCGCGATGGCTTCATGCGTGATCCGCAGCTCCGCCGACCCCTCGATTTCCGTCTCCCGCAGCAGAAAGGCCGCCACGCGCCGGTCCAACCCCTGCCACATCAGCTGCTCAATTCTCCCCATCACCTCCGTAAACCGCGATGCGATCAGTTCATTCGTAAAATTCGCCACCGCCGCTGACTCCGCCATCAGACTCTGATAGTGCCGCTTGGGAATCCTCCAGAGCGTTGCGTCCGTCTCCGCCCGCACGATGATCTCGAAGCGCAGGGTAGGGATGATGCCGGAGGCGCAGAAGAGACAGAGATCCCCCGCGAAGAGCCGATAGAGCGTGAACTCCCGGCCTTCGTCAGAAATCAGCCCCGCGCTCAATCTCCCCGTCCGGATCAGACAGAGATCGCCGCACGGCGTATGCGCGTCGCGCAGCACCGTTCCCTTCTTTACGGAGCGCAACCCGACAGCCTCAATCAGCCGGTGCTGCTGATCCGGCTGAAGACGGTCCCAAAGCGGAAAACTCTCCTGAAAGCCCATGGTGCGCTCCTCCTGAGAATGTCCCCAGTATACAGGAGGGGAAAGAAGAGCGTCAATTGAAATAATTACAAAAAAGTTGCTCCAAGCGTGACTTTGTCACAGACAGCGCACCCTCCCGTTCGATAGAGTAAGGGCAGATCGGTAGCCCTGTGCATGGTGAACGGCGTCGTTCGTATGGCAGGGCGGATCTACCCCAACCGGTCAGATGACCGATAAGGAGAGTGAGAGATGAGAAGTATCACGACCTTGGACCTGCAGTATGCCCACCGTTTCTATGGATTTAAAGGCGAAGCCCAGTACCTTCACGGTCACACCGGCGTGCTGACCATTGAGGTCGAGGACACCGTCGAACCCGGCGTCAACATGGTCTTCCCCTGCAATGAAATCCAAAAGACCGCCTGGGACGTGCTGAAGAACTTCGACCACGCCCTAATTCTGCGCGAAGACGATCCGTTGCTGCCCGCCGTGCTCAAGGTCTACGAAGAGCAGGGCATCCGCAACGGCCACCCGCAGAACACCATGAAGGGTGTGGCCTTTAAGACCGAGCTCGCCACGGCCTATCCTGACTGCCGCCTCGTCGTCACAAAGGAGACCATGACCGTCGAGGGGATGATTAAGATCGTCTATGACCTCCTCAAGGACAAGCTCAACATCGCCAAGATCACTTTCACCAGCGGCGTCAATGCCGGCTCGGCCGAATACGAGACGCGCAAGCAGATCGACCGCTGCCCGAAGTGCGGCATCGCGCTTGATGCCAATGGTGTCTGCCCCAAGTGCGGGTACCGCCGGTAAGCGCGGTTACCGACGGCGCGACGGTGGATTGTCCGCCTCGTGACGCGCCCGGGATTACCCGGGCTCCGGCACAGAAAAAGGCCACGGCTTCCGCCGTGGCTTTTTGTCCCCGTGTCTGAGACTTGCCCAAAACGCCGCAGGTAATCGGGAGACCGTCAAACCGGGCGGAGCGGCCCAAAGGAGCCGTACGCATGACATAACGGCCGGGGCCTGCCGCGAGTGCAGCTCCCTCCGCTACGGGCCAGGAGGCGAGTCTGCCATGAGCGCCGGAGGGGAGCACTGCGACCTATGAGGGCGTTTACTGCGAGGGCTGCAGGCCCGGGTGCGCTGCGCGCTCGCCGCTGAGGGCCGCCACGATGACCTTCTTCCGCGCCTCTGCCCCCCGATGCCATGGTCACCGTGAAAGTTGCCGCAGACACAAATCCTGTCAGGACAGGCCATGGCCGACTCAAAATCCGCCGTCGTCGGCTCAAGATCGTCCGCGCTGGCCAGCTTGGCTCCGTGTTGGCCTACTCTGTAGGCCGGAAGTAAGGCGTCACGTCGCAGTGCGGCACAAGCGCCCGCTCGGCAGGGGAAGAGCGTCCCTTGATGCCGTTGTAAAAACTCCCCCAGCGCTTGAGATTGACCGAATCCCTTCAGACACACGCTTGCCCCTTCACGCGTGCCTCATTGCGAGGGTTCTGTTCGGCTGGCTGTCACGGCCTTTGCGGATGCCCCAGGATTTTACGCGTCGCGGTCGTCAGCGGAAGGGCCGAGAGATCGGTCTCCCAGCGGAAAGTCCCGTCCTCCGGGAGCGGTCCCGCCGCGCGGACCGGAGCCGTCCGGACCGTCATCTCAAGCCGGAAGTGGGAGAAGGTCTGGTGATAGACCATCAGCCGGCGCGGCCGACCGATCGGAATGGGGCAACCCGTTTTGGCGGGGAGCTCCCAGAAGCCGCCCAGAAGCCTTTCGCCCGCATGACGGGAGAAGAGGATGGCGCCGTCCTCCGGACGCCGGAGGAGCAGCACGTCGGCCTTGCGCAGCGGCAGGGGCTTGGCGGCCTTCGAGACGGGATAGTCCGCCTGACAGCCCTCCGCCGCGGCCCGGCATTCCGCCCGCAGAGGACAGCTCTCACAGACCCAGCGGCGCGGGGTGCAGACCAGCGCGCCAAGCTCCATCATGGCCTGATTGAAATCCGAGGGAGCGCCCGAGGCCTCGATATGCGGCCGGAGGCGGTCCGCGAGACGCCGTCGCGGCGGCTGCGCGGAGAAGTCATCCCTCAGCAGGAAGAAGCGGGCAAAGACACGGGCTACGTTGCCGTCCACCACCGGTTCGGGCACGCCGAAGCAGATGCTCGCCACGGAGGCCGCTGTGTAGTCACCGATTCCCGGGAGTGTGCGGAGTTCGGCCGGAGTACGGGGGAGCTTGCCGCCGAAGCGCTCCAGCATGGTCCGCGCGGCTTTGCGCATGTTGCGGACGCGGGTGTAGTAACCCAATCCCTCCCAAGCCTTCAGCAACGGTTCATCCGCCGCGGCGGCCAGAGAGGCGATTCCGGGAAAGGTTTTGAGGAAACGGGTGAAGTAGGGGCGGACCGTGTCGACCTGTGTCTGCTGCAGCATAATCTCGCTGACCCAGACGGCATAGGGATCGGGATGTCCACGCCAAGGCATCTCCCTGCGGTTGGCCCGGTACCAGGTCAGCAGACTGTCGACCCACGCCTCCATCGTCGGTTTACCAGCGGTCGGTATGGACCTTTGATGAGTCGAAGCGCGTGCGCGGTTCGGGCTGTTCGTCGGGCCAACCGACGGCGACGGCCGCGACCGGGACAATGTCCCCGGGTAGGCCGAAGCGCCTGGAGACGCCTGCGATGCGGTCCTTATTGGGATGAATGCCCAGCCAGACCGCGCCCAGCCCCTGTGCGTGAAGGGCCAGCAGGAGATTTTCGACGGAGGCCGAGACATCCTGCAGCATATAGGAGAGGCTCTTCGCGCAGGCCGCTTCGGGTTCGCCGCAGGCAATGAAGGCCGCCCGCGCCTGACGCAGCATCTTGCCGTAGGGGAGAATTTCGGCCAGGTCATCCAGTGCGGCGCGGTCCGTCAGCACAATGTAGCGCCACGGATCGCAGTGCCACGCCGAGGGCGCGGCCATGGCCGCCTCCAGCGCGCGACGGAGCATGGCTTCCGGCACGGGCCGGTCGGTATACCGCCGGATGCTCCGACGGGAGAGAATGTCGTCGACCCGCATGGCCCTTACCCTCCGGTCTCCTCAGCGCAGCTGGCTGAGGAAGCGGATGTCGTTCTCGTAAAGGAAGCGAATGTCGGGGATGCCGTATTTGATCATGGCGATACGCTCGACACCCATGCCGAAGGCGTACCCGTAGACCTTGGAGGGATCGTAACCGACGTGCTCATAGACGCGCGGATCGACCATGCCGGCACCGGCGATTTCAATCCAGCCGGAGTTCTTGCAGACGCGGCAACCTTTGCCCTTGCAGACGTGGCAGGTGAAGTCCACCTCGACGCTTGGCTCGGTGAAGGGGAAAAAGTGCGGACGGAAACGGACGCCGACTTCGGGGCCCATCATCTCGCGGGCGAAGTAGGCCAGCGTGCTCTTCAGGTCGGCTAGGGAGACCGGCTTGATGTCGACGTAGAGGCCTTCAATCTGATGGAAGTTGGCCGAGTGGGTGGCATCGGTCGTGTCGCGGCGGTAGCAGCGGCCGGGATTGATGATGCGCACCGGCGGCGGATTGTCCAGCATCGTGCGGATCTGCACGGGGCTGGTCTGCGTGCGCAGTACCGTCTCGGCGTCAAACCAGAAGGTGTCGCTTGCGTCCATTGACGGATGGTGAGGGGCGGTGTTGAGCGCCGTGAAGTTGTTGAACTTCGTCTCAATGTCAGGGCCATCGGCGACGGTGAAGCCGAGACGGTGGAAAATCTCGGCCGTCCGCTCAATCACGCGGGAGACGGGGTGAATGACACCCTCGCTGTGCCAGCGGCCGGGCTGGGTGAAATCGAAACCCGCGGCCGGGGCCGCGGCGGCCTGGGCGGCGGCCGTGCGCTCGGTCAGCTTCGCCTCGAATTCGGCACGCCACGCGCCGAGTTCCTTGCCGAAGGCGGGACGGTCGGCCGGAGCGACCTCCTTCATTCCCTTGACGAGCGCCGGAAGGAGGCCGTTGCGCCCCAGATATTTCACGCGGAGGGCGTCGAGCGCCTCCAAGCCGACGGCGGAATCGAGTGCCGCGAGCGAAGCGGCATGTTCTTGCTGCAGTTCAACGAGTGTCATGATGCGTCCTTCAAAACAATTGCGCTATTGTATCACATCGTGCCGCTCCTAAGCGGCTCAGGACCTTACTCTGTCGCGTAGTTTTCAAAACTAGACTTTTTGTAGTTATCAAAACTAGACACAGGGGGATACGACACAATTGACCGA